>NZ_DGMH01000024.1:185448-191129 GCF_002388305.1 Sulfitobacter sp. UBA4523 | reverse complement strand
ATGCCGACGCCGCCCGACAGATGCACGTTCTTGCCGATCTGCGCGCAGGACCCGACGGTCGCCCATGTGTCAACCATTGTGCCGCTGTCGACATAGGCACCAATGTTCACAAAGGACGGCATCAGCACGACGCCCGGCGCGATATAGGCCGATTTGCGCACGACACAGTTGGGCACGGCGCGAAAGCCTGCCTCTTTCCAGTCGGCATCGTTCCAACCTTTGAACTTGCTATCGACCTTGTCCCACCAGCCGCTGCCCTGCGGGCCGCCGTCTTGCTGTTCCATATCCTTGATACGGAAGCCCAGCAGGACCGCTTTCTTGGCCCATTGGTTCACATGCCAGTCGCCGTTCTCCATCTTTTCGGCAACGCGCAGCTTGCCGCTGTCCAGCGCGGCCAGCGTGTCTTCGATCGCGTCACGTGTTTCACCGGTGGTGGCCGAAGTGATCGTGTCACGGGCGTCCCAGGCGGCTTCGATGGCGGTTTCAAGTTGGGCGTTCGACATGGGTGTAGCTCCGGCGAATGAGGGTCAAATGTTGCGCTTGGCTATACAGTCGTCGGGGCTGTGGTGCAATGACGTCGGATGGCGTGGTCATTTGCGGCAAAGGCAGGCATGTTGCAGCAAAGGGCACCCGTCGCCCGCACAGACCGGAGAGTATGATGACCGAATCCAAACGCCACCCCTTGCGCATGGCCGGCGACGACCGCGCTACCGCGCAGGATGTACCCGACACGCCGCAAACGCGCGCCCCGGCATACCGGCTGGCCTTTACCGATGACGACTTCATGTGCCGTCAGGAGTTGCGCCCCGTCCGGCTGCAACTGGAATTGCTCAAGCCCGAGATGGAGCTGGACGCCCATGGTGTGAAATCCACCATCGTTCTGTTCGGCGGCGCGCGTATTCCCGCCCCTGCCCATAAAGACAAGGCCCGCACCAAGACACTGGCCGATCTGTCCCATTTCTATGACGAGGCCCGCGAATTCGCACGGCTGATGACGCTGAAATCGATGGAGAGTGACGGGCAAGACAACGTGATCGTCACTGGCGGTGGCCCCGGCGTGATGGAGGCTGGCAACCGCGGTGCCGTCGACGCCGGCGGGCAATCGATCGGGCTGAACATCGTTCTACCCTTCGAACAGGCCCCGAATGAATATGTCACACCGGAGCTGTGCTTTAACTTTCACTACTTCGCGATCCGCAAGATGCATTTCCTGATGCGCGCGCGGGCGATCTGTGTCTTCCCCGGCGGCTTTGGCACGCTGGACGAGATGTTCGAAACGCTGACCCTGATCCAGACAGGCCGGATGAGCCGTGTGCCGTTCCTGCTGTTCGGCCGTGCCTTCTGGGAAAAGATCATCAACTGGGATGCGCTGGCAGACGCGGGCACGATCTCTGATCAGGATCTGGACCTGTTCCAATTCGTTGAAACCGCCGACGAGGCGATGAAGCTGATCGAGAACTGGGATACAGCCCCCGCCCGAGAGGAAGTCCCCGGGCGTTCAAAATAAAGGTTCCGGTCAGATCAGGCGCAAAGATCGGCCGGAAGCACACAGACCTCAACGTGATGCGGCAGCGTTTCCAGAACGGACCCGTGGTCCGTATCACGTACCCCATAACCATAACCGGCCAGACGATGTTTCCATTCGCGGTAGGACAAGGCGCTTTCGCGTTCGCGGGTCACAAGCGCCAGTACATCGGCAGTGATAAAGGCGTCGTTCTTGATAATAACAGTCATCGCAGTATCGCTCCTGATTGTGTTGTCGATGGAAACAATATTCTGGGCGATCATGACTTAATTTCTGCTTAAATGTGGCGGGCCCAAGGTCATTTCAGGGTGACCCCGCCACAATCAAACGCCTTGAAATGCAAACAGCCGCCCCAATCGGGACGGCTGCATCGTGGATTTCACGTTGAATTAAGGGCAGTTACATCCCCGCGTCAGCCTCGATCTGCTTGCGGGACTTGCGTTCGCGCTCTGTCGCGGATTTCAACTGACCGCAGGCCGCCATGATATCTTCACCCCGCGGTTTACGCACGGGCGAGGCGTAGCCTGCCTGATACACGATTTCGGAGAACGCACGAATGCGGTTGTTCGACGACCGCTTATACGGCGCGCCGGGCCATTCGTTGAAAGGGATCAGGTTGATCTTGGCGGGGATACCGCGGATCAATTCAATCAGACGATGCGCATCGGCGTCTGAATCGTTCACACCATCCAGCATGACATATTCAAACGTGATCCGTTCAGAGTTGCTGACCTTGGGGTAGGCCCGCAGCGCCTCGATCAGCTCGGCGATGTTCCAGCGTTTGTTGATCGGCACCAACTTGTTGCGCACCTCGTCCGTGGTGGCGTGGAAAGATACAGCCAGCTGGCAGCCAATCTCTTCGGCGGTGCGCGCGATCTCTGGCACAACACCGGAGGTCGACAGGGTGATCCGGCGGCGCGACAGCTGGATCCCCTCGGGGTCCATCGCGATCTTCATCGCGTCGCGCACGTTTTCAAAGTTATAAAGCGGCTCGCCCATGCCCATCAGCACGATGTTGGACAACAGCCGCGGCGCATCGGTCAGCGTACCGGGCACGGGCCATTCGCCCAGATCATCCCGCGCCACCATCACCTGCCCGATAATCTCGGCCGCGGTCAGGTTGCGCACCAGCTTTTGCGTGCCAGTGTGACAGAAGGAACAGGTCAGCGTGCAGCCGACCTGAGAGCTGACGCACAACGTACCGCGCCCCTCTTCGGGGATATACACCACCTCGACCTCATGGCCGCCCGCGATGCGCACCAGATATTTGCGCGTGCCGTCTTCGGACACCTGTTTGGTCACGACCTCGGGCACCTCGATCACGAACTTCTCGGCCAGCTCGGCACGGAAGGCTTTCGACAGGTTGGTCATATCGGCAAAATCGCGGGTGCCCCATTGATAGATCCACTGCCAGATCTGCCCCACACGCATCTTCGCCTGTTTCTCCGGCGTGCCTTCCGCGATCAACGCGGCGCGCATGGCATCACGGGTCAACCCGACAAGGTTCACCGGCCCCTCCGCCTGCTTACGCGGAATGGTCATGACATCTTGAGTAATCGGCGCGGTCGCAGACATGGGGATTCTCCGGTGTGCAGGGGTTTGAGCGCTCTATATAGGGATTTTTCCCTAAATCAAAAGGAAACGCCGCATTGCTGGGCCGGGCTGAGTGCATAGCTTCGCCCGTCATGGCCGCTTTATCGACCAAACCCTTGGTGTGAAAAAGCCCCGCCAATGGCAGGGCTTTGCGATCAGTTCAGGCGGAAAAACCTAGCCGCCGCAGCGTTTGGCCGCATCTTCAACCGCAGCTGTGAACCCCAGAAGCGAGAACGTGTCCTCGGTCTTGGTCCCGCGCCCGGAACGACCCGTCAGCTTGGCATCCGCACCACGTTTCATCGCGGCGATGATCTTGTTGTCGTCCTCGGTGGTCGCAGGCCAGGCCCATTCGCCTTCGGTGAACAGCTCGAACGTGGTGCCGCCGATGTTCATGTTGACAGTCGACCCCGAAGCAAAGGGATAGCCGCCGGTAAAGGCCACCTGCCCCTTGGCCCCCGCGCTTGGACGGTAAAAGACCATCAGCAGGGTCTGGCCGCGGTTCACCGCCACAACGCGACCATCGCGGGAGTTCACGGATTCTTTCGGCGTGGACACGCCCCAGCATTCGGTCGGGTTGTCTTCGACGAATACGCTCCAGTCCGTCTCTGCTGCCACGCGGTTCGTGCTTTGCGCTTGCGCGAAAACGCTGCCTGCGCTCAGACCCGCCAGCGCCGCCGCAAAACCAATCGTCCTAAAGTTCATCATCTACCTGGGCCTCCAGCCGCCATTAACCTCAACATCACAACAATTCCCCAATGGCAGCCCTTCGGGAGGCGCTCTTGATCAAAGGAACTGTATTTCTCTCGTCAACAAGCATAATAACGGCAAACAGGCGACACACGAAACCCTGATTGGCAGGAATTCGCCAACGAAAAGGATAATTCATGACCCAAGCAGCCCCCTTTGCTGAAATCTGGCGTGGTCCGTTTCTGGAAAGCGTGCATTCGGGTCATGCGGTGGTCTGTGACAGCAGCGGTCAGATCCTGCAGGCTTGGGGCGATCCCGACACGGTGATCCTGCCGCGCTCCTCTGCCAAGATGATCCAGGCGCTGCCCCTGATCCAGTCCGGTGCCGCCGATGCCTATGGCCTTGGGCCCCAACATCTGGCGCTGGCCTGCGCGTCCCATCAGGCGGCGGATTTGCATGTGGGCATCATCTCTGACTGGCTCAAGACGTTGGGGCTGGACGACAGCGCCTTTCGCTGCGGCACGGCACTTCCCGGGGACGAGGCCGCGCGCAATGCACTGGTGTGTTCCGGCACGCAGCCTTGCCAGATCCACCATGAATGTTCCGGCAAACACGCGGGCTTCTTGTCGGTCAACGCTCATATGGGCGGCGGCGCGGATTATGAAAAGCCGGACCACCCCGTGCAACGCGCCTGTCTCGAGGCGTTCGAGCGTGTGACCGGCACCACCTCGCCCGGCTTCGGGATCGACGGCTGCTCTGTCCCGAATTTTGCAACTACGCTACACGGTATGGCCCGCGCCATGGCGCATTTTGCCGTTGCTCCTGATGGGTCGGCCGAGGCGCGGCTGCATCAGGCCATGCGCCTGCACCCCGACCTTGTCGCCGGCGAAACCCGCGCCTGCACCAATCTGATGCGCGCGATGAACGGCAAGGTCGCGCTCAAAACCGGGGCCGAGGGGTTCTTCATCGCGATCCTGCCGGATCAGAACATCGGCGTGGCTCTCAAGGCGGCCTGTGGCACCAAACGCGCGGCCGAATGCGCGATCACCTCGATCCTGGTCAAACTCGGCGCGCTCGACCCGAACCACCCCGAAGCGTTGAAATACCGCAATGCCCCGATAGAAAACCGGCGCGGCATCATCACGGGTACGCTCAAACCTGCCGCTGGCTTTGCGTAACGTCGCTTCCAAATGGTTAAAAATCCCGGGGTATGGGGCAGCGCCCCATGCAGCTTGCGCGCCTAGATGACGAATTCGTCCTTGGCGTACCCCTGCACATAAAGCAGCGCCGTCAGGTCGCCAAAGTTGATCCGCACGTCACATTCCGCCGCCACGGCGGGCTTGGCGTGCAGCGCCACCCCCATGCCCGCGCGCGCCAGCATGCCCAGATCGTTTGCCCCGTCGCCTACGGCAATCACGTCATCCTCTGACAGCCCCAGGCGCGCGGTGATCTGTTCCAGCGCATCGACCTTGGCCTGTTTGCCCAGGATCGGCACACCGACGTCGCCCGTCAGCACGCCATCCGATGCGATCAGCGTATTCGCGCGGTTCTCGTCAAAGCCAAGCGCCTCTGCCACGGCGGCGGTGAACGCCGTGAAACCGCCCGACACAAGCGCCGCATAGGCCCCATTTGCCTTCATCGTGGCGATCAGGGTCTTGCCGCCGGGCATATGGGTGATCCGTTCGGCCAGCACGCGGGTGATCACCGCCTCTTCCAGCCCCTTTAACAGACCAACCCGTTCGCGCAGGGCGGCGTTGAAATCAAGCTCTCCGTTCATGGCGCGGGCGGTGATATCTTTGACGCGGTCCCCGACCCCGGCCTCATCTGCCAGCTCGTCAATACACTCCTGCTGGATCATGGTGCTGTCCATATCCGC
>NZ_DGMH01000024.1:185232-185420 GCF_002388305.1 Sulfitobacter sp. UBA4523 | reverse complement strand
GCCAGCAGCATCTTCTTGCGGCGGCCTTCCGACGGGGTGATCACCAGATCGACCCCCATCCCCTGGCATTCGGCCCAGACATCCCAGCGATTGCCCGGCATCCGCTTCATGTCAAAGCCCGCCGCCTCGTCCGGAGCAAGCCAGACCGCATCCCCGCCGCCCCATGCGTTGCGCACGGCATCGACCAG
>NZ_DGMH01000024.1:184788-185028 GCF_002388305.1 Sulfitobacter sp. UBA4523 | reverse complement strand
GACGCCTCAAGCTGCGGGCGTTGAGGGGAGGTTAGCAGGGTCACACTATGCATGGGTCAGGTCCGTTCGGGTCAAATCAGTCTGGGGCGCATCTTGCGCATTGTTTTAACGGGGTTTCCACCCCTGTTCCAGCGCTCCTGCGGGGGAAGGTTGCGCGCTTTGCCCAAGCGGCCCGAACAGACCTCCTTGCACGTTACCCCGCCCACCTTTATGTTACAAAATATTCAAACTGAAAAATGT
>NZ_DGMH01000024.1:184346-184598 GCF_002388305.1 Sulfitobacter sp. UBA4523 | reverse complement strand
AGGTAACATTTAAGTTGCGTCGAATCGCGACTATCCCTACGCTCGTCAACCAAGGGAGACTTTCATGGACGCTTTTATTTGTGACGCGCAGCGCACACCCATCGGCCGCTTTGGCGGCGCATTGTCATCGGTCCGCGCCGATGATCTGGCAGCGGCACCGATTGCCGCACTGATGGCCCGCAATCCTGATCTGGATTGGTCCAAAATCGATGACGTGATCTTTGGCTGTGCCAACCAGGCCGGCGAAGACAA
>NZ_DGMH01000024.1:183905-184157 GCF_002388305.1 Sulfitobacter sp. UBA4523 | reverse complement strand
CCTGCTGGCCGGCCTGCCGGTCGATGTGCCCGGTGCAACGATCAACCGTCTGTGCGCCTCTGGCATGGATGCGGTCGGCGTCGCGGCCCGCGCGATCAAGGCCGGAGACATGGATCTGGCGATTGCCGGCGGTGTCGAAAGCATGACCCGCGCGCCTTTCGTGATGCCCAAGGCGGAAACGGCTTTCTCGCGCAACAACGCTGTCTATGATACCACCATTGGCTGGCGCTTTGTGAACCCCAAGATGAAGGC
>NZ_DGMH01000024.1:181979-183661 GCF_002388305.1 Sulfitobacter sp. UBA4523 | reverse complement strand
TCCCGCAGCGCAAGGGCGACCCGATTGTCTTTGACCGCGACGAACACCCGCGCCCCGGCACCACGATTGAAGCGCTGACCAAGCTGCGCCCGATCAACGGCCCCGACCTGACCGTGACCGCGGGCAATGCCTCTGGCGTCAACGACGGCGCGGCGGCGATGCTGATGGCCTCTGAGGCGGCGGCGTCGCAGCACGGGCTGACCCCGATTGCGCGCGTTGTCGGTATCTCTGCCGCCGGTGTTGAACCGCGCGTCATGGGCATCGGCCCTGTTCCCGCCAGCCAGAAAGTTCTGGCCCGCGCAGGTCTGACCATCGACCAGATGGATGTGATCGAACTGAACGAAGCATTCGCTTCGCAAGGGATCGCCACATTGCGCGCGCTTGGCGTGGCGGATGATGCGCCTCATGTGAATGCCAACGGCGGCGCGATTGCCATCGGTCACCCACTGGGGATGTCCGGTGCCCGTCTGGTCATGACCGCAGCCCTGCAGTTGAAACGCACAGGCGGCCGCTATGCGCTGTGCACCATGTGTGTCGGCGTCGGCCAAGGCGTCGCTATCATCCTCGAACGCGCTTAACGCAATTATCCCCCTGAAAGGATCTGAACGATGTATGCACAGATGATCAAATCCACCGGCCAAGGTGTCAAATCTCTCGAAGAGATGGATCCGCAGGAACGCGCCTTTCAGGAACGGATAAATGCGGGCGGCAAGATCGAACCGAAAGACTGGATGCCGGAGGGGTATCGCAAGAACCTGATCCGGCAGATCGGCCAGCACGCGCATTCGGAAATCGTGGGCCAGTTGCCAGAAGGCAACTGGATCACCCGTGCCCCGACGCTGGAGCGTAAGGCGATCCTGCTCGCCAAGGTGCAGGACGAGGCAGGCCACGGTCTGTATCTCTATTGTGCCGCCGAAACACTGGGGGTCAGCCGTGACCAGCTGACCCGCGACCTTCTGTCGGGCAAAATGAAATACAGCTCTATCTTCAATTATCCGACCCTGACATGGGCCGATATGGGGGCGGTAGGCTGGCTGGTCGATGGTGCAGCGATCATGAACCAAGTGCCCCTGCAACGCACATCCTACGGCCCCTATGCCCGCGCGATGGTGCGTATCTGCAAAGAAGAATCGTTCCACCAGCGCCAGGGCTACGACATCATGATGAAGATGGCGAAGGGCACAGACGCGCAGCGCAAGATGGCGCAGGACGCGCTCAACCGCTTCTGGGGGCCTGCGCTGATGATGTTTGGTCCGTCAGACGAAAACTCCGTCCATTCGGCGCAATCGATGGCGTGGAAGATCAAGATGAACTCCAACGACGAGCTGCGTCAGAAGTTTGTCGATGAATGTGTCCCGCAGGCCGAATATCTGGGCCTCACCGTTCCCGACCCCGATCTGAAGTGGAACGAGGAACGCGGGCATTACGACTTTACCCAGCCCGATTGGGACGAATTCTTTGACGTGCTCAAGGGCAATGGCCCCTGCAATACCGAACGGCTCGCCGCGCGCAACAAGGCGTGGGACGACGGCGCGTGGGTGCGGGACGGTTTGATGGCACATGCGGCGAAGAAACGCGCCGCGAAACTGGCAGCGGAGTAAGCAAGATGAGCAGCCCAGAAGCAAAACCCTACCCCGGCACCCAAGCGGTCGACCACGGCAAGGCTCGCGCCGATGAATGGC
>NZ_DGMH01000024.1:179662-181855 GCF_002388305.1 Sulfitobacter sp. UBA4523 | reverse complement strand
CGCGCCGATGAATGGCCCCTGTTCGAGGTTTTCATTCGCGGTCAGCACGGGCTGAGCCATCGCCACGTCGGGTCGCTTCACGCCGCTGACGCCGAAATGGCGATCAAGAATGCCCGCGATGTTTATACGCGCCGCAACGAAGGCGTGAGCATCTGGGTCGTCGAGGCCGCCCATATCGCCGCCTCCTCGCCCGAGGAAAAAGGCCCGCTGTACGAGCCCGCCAACGACAAGGTCTACCGCCACCCCACCTTCTTTGACATTCCAGACGAAGTGGGGGCGATGTGAGCACGGCAAATATAGACCCTAACAAAGGCGATTTGTTCGAATTTCTATGCCGGATGGGGGATAACACCCTTGTTCTGGGGCACCGCGTTTCGGAATGGTGCGGTCATGCCCCCGTGCTGGAGGAAGACATCGCGCTGGCGAATACTGCGCTGGACCTGATCGGCCAGACCACGCTTTGGCTGGATCTGGCGGGCAAGGTCGAAGACGCGGGTCGCGATGCGGATCGGCTGGCCTTTCACCGTGACGTCTGGGATTTCCGCAATCTGTTGTTGGTCGAACAGCCCAACGGCGATTTCGGCCAGACGATCATGCGCCAGTTCCTGTTTGACGCATGGCACCTGTCGCAGCTGACCGCCCTGATGGAAAGCAGCGATGCACAGATCGCGGCCATCGCGGAAAAGTCGAGCAAAGAGGTGACCTACCATCTGGAGCGCGCGACAGACACGGTGATCGGCCTTGGCGACGGCACCGAGGAAAGCCACCGCCGCATGCAGAACGCGCTGGACCTGTTGTGGCCCTATGTCGGGGAAATGTTCGTCGCGGACGCTGTGGACGAGGCTATGGTCTCAGCGGGCATCGCGCCCGACCCTGCGTCCCTGCGCGCCGCCTATGATACTTTGGTGAACGATGTCTTCACCGCCGCCACGCTGACACGGCCCGAAAGCGATTTCGGGCATCGCGGCGGCAAATCCGGTAAACGCCATTCGGAACATCTGGGGCATATGCTGACGCAGATGCAATGGCTGCAACGCGCCTACCCGGATGCGACATGGTAGTCGAAAAGCCTTCGTTAGAGACTGTGTGGGGTTGGCTCCACGCCGTGCCGGACCCCGAGATTCCGGTAATCTCGCTGACCGATCTGGGGATCATCCGCGATGTGCAATGGCAGGGTGACACGCTAGAGGTCACGGTGACGCCGACCTACTCCGGCTGCCCTGCCACGACGATTATCAACCTTGATATCGAAACGGCATTGCGCGGGCACGGGATCGAAAAACTGGCTCTAAAGCGGCAACTTTCGCCTGCCTGGACCTCTGACTGGATGACCGACGCGGGCCGCGCCAAGCTGGAAAGCTACGGCATCGCCCCGCCCCAACCCGCAGGTGGCCCCGAACGCTGCCCCCGTTGCCAATCGACGCATCTGGAAAAGATCAGCCAGTTCGGATCGACCCCCTGCAAGGCGCAATGGCGCTGCACCGACTGTCTGGAACCCTTCGATTATTTTAAGTGTATCTGACCCATGAGCCAATTCCTCCCCTTATTAGTGACTGATATTCACCGCACCATCCGCGACGCGGTGGTCTTGACCCTACAACCCGAAGACCCGCAGGCGTTTGCCTTCAAGCAGGGTCAGTATCTGACCTTCAAACAGGATTTCGACGGGACCGAGCTGCGCCGCAACTATTCCATTTGCGCCGGTCTGGACGACGGCGTGCTGCAAGTGGGGATCAAGCGGGTCGATGGCGGTGCCTTCTCTACCTTTGCGAACGAGGTGTTGAAGGTCGGGGATACGCTGCATGCCATGCCCCCCCAAGGCACGTTTTCCGCCGGGTTAGAGCCTGATCGCGCGCGGAATTACCTTGGCTTTGCCGGCGGGTCGGGGATCACGCCCGTGCTGTCGATCCTCAAGACGGTGTTGAAACGCGAGCCCAAATCGACCTTTACGCTGGTCTATGCCAACCGCGCTGTGAACACGATCATGTTCCGCGAAGAGCTGGAGGATCTCAAGAACCGCTATATGGGCCGGTTGAGCGTCATCCACATGCTGGAAAGCGGGCAAGACATCGACCTGTTCACCGGCCGTGTAGACCAGAATAAATGCGCCGAGTTGTTCAAGACCTGGATCGACGTATCGGACATGGACATGGCCTTTATCTGCGGGCCGGAGCCGATGATGCTGGCCATCGC
>NZ_DGMH01000024.1:167405-179504 GCF_002388305.1 Sulfitobacter sp. UBA4523 | reverse complement strand
CAGGGCCGTCTGGCGAAACAGGAAATGGCCAAGCGTAGCGAAGGTCAGGCGCAAACGCAGGTGACCGTGAAAATCGACGGCGCGCAGCACAGCTTTACCATGGCCAAGGGGCAGTCGGTGCTGGATGCCGCGCTAGAGAATAACCTTGATGCGCCTTTTGCCTGCAAGGCGGGGGTCTGTTCGACCTGCATGTGCAAGGTCACCGAAGGCGAGGTCGAGATGCTGTCGAACCACGCGCTTGAGGACTACGAAGTTGAACGCGGATACCGGCTGAGCTGCCAAAGCTATCCGCTGAGCGACACGCTTTTCATTGACTACGACCATCACTAAGGGGCCCAATATGCGCGATATCCAAAGCTTTGCCGCCGGACAATGGATCAACCCCGGTGCCGGTGCACGCAACATCGCAAGTGCTATCACCGGCGATGTGATCGCCCAAGCCGGTAATGACGCGCTGCAGGTTCAGACGATGCTGGCCTATGCCCGTGACATCGGCGGCCCTGCCCTGCGCAAGCTCACATTTCACGACCGAGCCCGGATGCTCAAGTCCGTCGCGCTCTACCTCAATGACCATAAACAGAGCCTTTACGAGCTGTCGTTCGACACAGGCGGCACGCAGGCTGACCACATGATCGATGTGGATGGCGGGATCGGCACGATGCAGGTCTACGCCGCCAAAGGTCGCCGCGAAATGCCGGATGATCAGGTCTATCTTGATGGTCCCGTCGAACAGCTGGGCCGCGCGGGTCAGTTCATGGGCCGCCACATCTGCACGCCGTTGCAGGGCGTTGCGGTGCATATCAACGCGTTCAACTTCCCCGTTTGGGGCATGTTGGAAAAGCTCGCCCCGACGCTGCTGGCCGGGGTGCCTGCCATCGTCAAACCCGCCACCGCCACCTGTCAGGTGACCGAGGCCTGTTTCCGCCTGATGATCCAATCCGGTATTCTGCCAGACGGCGCGATCCAGTTGGTGACGGGAGGCTTGGGCGATATGCTGGACCACCTCGATTGTCAGGATGTCGTCAGCTTTACCGGCTCTGCCGAAACCGCGCTGAAACTGCGCAGCAACCCTGTGTTGGTCGAACGCTCCGTCCGGTTCGCGTCTGAACAGGATAGTCTCAATGCCTCTGTGTTAGGGTCTGATGCGGGCCCCGGCACGCCCGAGTTTGATCTGTTTGTGAAAGAGGTCCAGCGCGAGATGACGGCCAAGGCGGGGCAGAAATGCACCGCCATCCGCCGGATCATGGTACCGCAACCCCATGTGGATGCGCTGATCGCCGCGCTGTCGGACCGGCTGGCCAAAGTCACCATCGGCGATCCCCGTCTTGAAGGCACGAAAATGGGCGCGCTTGTTTCGCAATCGCAGCGCCGCGACGTGCTTGAGAAAGCCGCCCTGATCGGGTCAGAGGCGACGCGTGTCTTTGGTGACCCCGATGCCTTTGCTGTCGAGGGTGCGGATGCGCAGAAAGGTGCCTTTGTCCCGCCGATGCTGTTCCACTGCGCCGATCCCGATGCCGCCACGCATGTGCACGACACCGAGGCTTTTGGCCCTGTATCCACCATCATGCCTTACCGCGACACCGATCACGCCATCGCGCTGCTGAACAAAGGCAAAGGGTCACTGGTCGCCTCCATCATCACCCGCGACGGCGAGACCGCACGCGACATGGTCATGGGCGCAGGCGCGTTTCACGGGCGGCTCTATTTCAACAACCGCGACTCGATGGCCGAGGCGACGGGCCACGGTGCCCCCCTGCCCCATATGGTCCACGGGGGTCCGGGGCGTGCAGGCGGCGGCGAGGAACTGGGCGGCGTGCGCGGCGTCATGCACTATATGCAGCGCACCGCCATTCAGGGCAGCCCCGATATTCTGACCGCCATCGGCAAGCAATGGGTGCCCGGCGCGACCGAGATTTCGGACCGCGACCACCCGTTCACCCGCCGCTTTGGCGCGCTGGATCTGGGCGAGACGTTCAATTCTGCCAGCCGCACCGTGTCGCTGGAGGATATCGAGACTTTCGCCCATTTCACCGGTGATACGTTTTACGCGCATATGGATGACGCTGCCGCCAAGGCGAACCCGTTCTTTCCGGGCCGTGTTGCCCATGGCTATCTGCTGCTGAGCTTTGCCGCAGGGCTGTTCGTGCAGCCTGACCCCGGCCCTGTGCTGGCGAATACCGGGCTGGACAACCTGCGCTTTATGGCGCCGGTGCAGGCGGGCGACAGCATCAAGGTCCGGCTCGGTGTCAAGGCAAAGACGCCTCGCAATGACGAATACGGTGAGGTACGCTGGCACGTGACCCTGACCAATCAGGATGATGCCGCCGTGGCCGAGTATGAATTGCTGACGATGAATGCCTATTGACGACTTTGACCTTGCGATCGCCCCTCTGAAAGACCTTGGCGGCCAGCGCGTCTGGTCTTTGATGATCAGTCTCTTTGGTGATCTGGCCCGACAGGAAGGGCAGATCATCGGCGGGCCGGTGCTGTCGGCGATCATGTCGGCGATGGACGTCCGCCCCGAGGCCGCGCGCGTGGCCCTGCATCGTTTGCGCAAGGACAAATGGATCGCGTCCGAGAAACACGGGCGGATCAGCCATCACAGCCTGACCCCCGAAGGCCGCGCCCAAAGTCAGGCGGCCAGTGGCCGGATCTACGCCACCCCTGACGATCTGCCCGAACACTGGCAAATGGTCGTGACAGATGACGCCGACTCTGGCGCGCTGGAAAAGGCGGGGTTCACCACGTTGATGCCGCGCCTTTATGTCGGGGATGCCGCCCTGCCTGTGCCCAAAGACGCGGCCATGCTGCCCGGTCAGGCTGCCCCCGACTGGATGAAGCGCCAGCTAGAGCCTGCCTCCCTTGCCGAAAGCTATGCGCAGTTGTCAGACGCCTTGCACCATGTCGCGCGCGACCTTGCCGGCGCCGACACGCTGACGCCATTGCAAATTGCGACCCTGCGCTGCCTGATCGTGCATAATTGGCGCCGCCTTGCGCTGAAGCACCCCGCGCTGCCGCGTCCGCTGATCCGCGATGATTGGGCCGGTCTGGTCGCGCATCAAAGGGTTGCTGCCCTGCTTGAAGCCTACCCACGCCCCGACCTGCCGGAAATCGCCACCGCCTGAGGCCGCGCAGAAAGCGATGCTTTCCCAACGCGCGCCGTCAGGATATAGGGAGGGCATGACAAATACAGTTTACCAAAATGACCTGCCCGACGGGCTGAACCTTGGACCGATGGTCGCGATCGATTGCGAAACCATGGGGCTGCATCCGCACCGTGACCGGCTGTGTGTCGTGCAGTTGTCCGGCGGTGACGGGAACGCGCATCTGGTCCAGATTGCCAAGGGCCAGACCGAGGCCCCTAATCTTTGTGCCCTGCTTGAAGACCCGCATGTGCTCAAGCTGTTCCACTATGGCCGGTTTGACATCGCGGCTTTGCTGAACACCTTTGGGGCCAAGGCCGCGCCGGTCTATTGCACCAAGATCGCCAGCCGCCTTGTGCGCACCTATACCGACCGCCACGGGCTTGCCAAACTCTGCCAAGAACTGCTGAGCGTCGATATCTCCAAACAGCAGCAATCCAGTGATTGGGGTGCCGAGACGCTGACCAAAGCGCAGATCGACTATGCCGCCTCGGACGTGCTGCACCTGCACAAGCTGCGGGACGTGCTGAACCAGATGTTGATCCGCGAAGGACGCATCGAGCTCGCGCAAGCGTGTTTTGAATTTTTGCCAACCCGTGCCCAACTCGATTTGGACGGCTGGCCCGAAACGGATATTTTTGCACACGCATGACCACACCTTTCCTAGATACCGCCCGCCGCGTCATCCGCACCGAAGCCCAAGCGCTTGAACAACTGGCCGACAGTCTGGACGACCGTTTTCGTCAGGCGATCGACCTGCTGGTCGCGACCCGTGGGCGGGTGATTGTCACCGGCATCGGCAAATCCGGCCATATCGCCAAAAAGATCGCCGCGACGCTGGCAAGCACGGGCACGCCCGCGCAGTTCGTCCACCCTGCCGAGGCAAGCCACGGCGATCTGGGGATGATCACCGGCGATGATGTGGTGCTTGCGATCTCGAACTCGGGCGAAGCGCCGGAGCTTGCCAATCTGATCGCCTATTCGCGCCGCTTTTCCATCCCGCTGATCGGCATCACCAGCCGCGCGCAAAGCAGCCTTGGCGCGCAATGCGACGTGGTGCTGGAACTGCCGCAACTGGCAGAGGCCTGCGGGACCGGCGTGGTGCCGTCGACATCGACCACGATGACACTGGCGATGGGGGATGCTGTGGCGATTGCCCTGATGGAAAACCGCGCCTTCACCGCCGAACATTTCCGCGAATTCCACCCCGGTGGCAAACTTGGCGCACGGCTTAGCCGCGTCGCTGATCTGATGCACACGGGCGATGCGCTTCCGCTGGTGCAGGTCGATGCCCCGATGTCCGACGCGCTGATGGCGATGAGCAGTAAATCCTTTGGCGTGGTGATTGTCACCGACAGCAACGGCGCGCTGGCCGGTATCATCACCAGCGGCGATTTGGGGCGTCACCTTGAGGGGCTGATGTCCAAAACCGCGCGCGAGGTCATGACGCCGACCCCTGTCACCGTCGCACCCGACGCGCTGGCGGAAAAGGCCGTGGGCATCATGAACGCCCGCAAGATCACCTGTCTGCTGGTGCTGGACCCCGCCCAAGGGGACGTCCCCGCAGGTCTGCTGCATATCCACGACTGCCTACGCGTCGGTCTGGGCTAGGGCGCGATGCAGGGGGACCGTTACACAAGGCTGATCTCTTGGCTCAAGGTGCTGTTCCCCTTGGCAGCGCTTGGCCTGCTGTCGACCCTGTTCCTGCTGTCGCGCGCGATTGATCCCGGGCAGGCCATCCCCTTTGCCGAGAAAGAGGTGCAAGATCGCCTGCGCGACCAGCAGATCACCGGCCCCTTCTTTACCGGCGCAACGTCAGAGGGGGACGAGCTGTCGTTCTACGCCGATGTGCTCACCCGCCCCGACGGGCAGACCGGCATGAACCACGCCGAAAACCTGCGTGCGACGATCAACACCCCCGAGGGATCGACATTTCGCCTGCAATCGGATCTCGCCGATTTTGACATCGCCGAGGACGTGGCCGATCTGCTGGGCAAGGTGATCCTGACGACCTCGACCGGATACCGACTGCAAAGCGAAAAGATCACGTCAGACCTGTCAGGGCTGAATATCCAGTCGCCGGGCGCGGTCCACGGCACTACCCCAGGTGGTACGCTGGAGGCTGGTGCCATGTCGATAACGCAAACAGATGAACAAACCGCCCCCCAATTGGTTTTCACAAACCGGGTGAAGCTGATATACAAACCGAAATCCAAATCAGAGTGACGCACGTGAAACACCTACTGCTGCCCGTTTTCCTGCTCCTTTCCGCGATGCCAATCGCCGCACAAGGGACCAATGTGGCCTTTGGGTCGATCCGTCAGGATACCGGCCTGCCCGTCGAGGTGACCGCCGACAACCTGTCAGTCGATCAAGGGGACGGATCGGCTGTTTTCACTGGAAATGTGCTGATCGGTCAGGGCGAGATGCGCCTGTCCGCCGCACGCGTTCTGGTTGTGTACCGTGCAGAGGCCGAAGGCATCGCGCGGCTTGAAGCGACGGGCGGTGTGACCCTTGTCTCGGGCAAGGACGCCGCCGAATCAGAGCGCGCGGATTACGACATCGACACGGGCACGATCGTGATGTCGGGGAACGTGCTGCTGACCCAAGGGCGCAATGCGCTCAGCTCTGACACCATGAGCGTCAAGCTGTCGGACGGCACGGCGCAGATGTCCGGCCGCGTGAAAACAATCCTGCAAACGGGCAGCAACAACTGATGTCTTCCCCGAATTTGACGGTCACGGATGGCGCAAGCGGTCTGCGCATCGAACACCTGCGTAAATCCTACCGCAAGAAAACCGTCATCCGCGACTTCTCGATGGAGCTGAACCGGGGCGAGGTTGTTGCCCTGCTGGGGCCGAACGGGTCCGGCAAGACGACCACGTTTTACGCCGTGGCCGGGCTGGTCATGCCCGAAGGCGGCACTGTCACGATTGATGGCAAGAACGTCACCACCCTGCCGATGTATCGCCGCGCACAGCTTGGCATCGGCTACCTCCCGCAAGAGATGAGCATCTTTCGCGGGCTGAGCGTGCAAGACAATATCTCGGCGATTCTGGATATCTCTATCTCTGACGCGCGCGGGCGGCGTGAACGGCTTGAAGCCTTGCTGTCGGAATTTTCCATCGAACACCTGCGCCGTGCGCCGGCCTTGGCCCTGTCAGGTGGGGAGCGTCGCCGCGTGGAAATCGCACGTTGTCTGGCTGCCGATCCCAAATACCTGCTGCTCGACGAGCCCTTTGCGGGCGTGGACCCGATTTCGGTGGATGACATCCGCCATCTGGTTGCCGATCTGAAAAAGCGCGGCATCGGCGTGCTGATTACCGACCATAACGTTCGGGAAACATTGGATATTGTGGACCGTGCTTACATCTTGCACGAAGGCACTGTGTTGATGTCCGGCACCCCCGAAGAGGTCGTGCAGAACGAGAATGTGCGCCGGGTCTACCTGGGCGATAACTTCCGCATTTCCTAATCAACTACAGACATATTGCGCTAGTTTCCGCACATCCATGCGCCGGATTCATTTGACAACGCGGCCCAATCACGCGCTCAATAGGACTATGGCGAGACGGCGTATCATGTTTGTGCTGCATCCCCCCCTTCCCAAAGGGATGGTGTCTCTCAAACTCGTCGCATCGTCATTCACCCGCATCTGACCCCACCTTTACCGCATTTTATGCGGCCTATGGTGTTGTCCGGATCATAAGAACAAGGAGAATTTATGCGGTACCAAATCAGTGGCAAACAAATCGACATCGGCGAAGCCCTGCAAACGCATGTGAAAACGGAATTGGGCGAAGCTGTCCAGAAGTATGCTGAGCGTCCGACGGACGCGAATGTCATCTTTTCCAAATCCGGTCACGAGTTCGTCTGCGAAACGACGGTGCACCTATCGACTGGCCTTACGGCGTCAGCGAAAGCGCATGCTACTGATATCTATGGATCTTTCGATTCATGTGCAGCAAAGATGGAAAAGCAGCTGAGGCGCTACAAGCGACGGTTGAAAGATCACCATCGCGAGCGCGCGCAACCGGTTGAACTTTTCGGTGCATCCTCGTATATCCTCGCCTCAGAAAGCGATTCAGACGCGCAGGAACCCGAAACACTCCAACCCATGATCATCGCGGAAATGCAGACCAAGATCGCGACCTTGTCTGTGGGTGAAGCTGTGATGCAGATGGAAATTTCGGGAACGCCTGTCGTGGTCTTCCGCAAAGACGGTCAAGAAGGCGTAAACGTTGTCTACCGTCGCGATGACGGCAACATCGGCTGGATCGATCCGTCGTAACACAAACCGGACCCATCAGCGGCCGAGAACAGAGCGAGCAGAATGAATTTTGCGAAACTCCTAAAGCCGGGGGCTGTCAAAGTCCTCACATCGGCCTCAAGCAAGAAACGCCTGCTCCACGATATCGGGGAGCTGGCGCATAATGCTTACGGCTTGAAAGCCGCCGCGGTGGTCGAAGCCTTGATGACGCGCGAATCCCTTGGTCCGACAGGCGTGGGCCACGGGGTCGCGCTGCCCCACGCGCGGCTTGAAGGTCTGGACAATGTGCTGGGCGCCTTTGTACTTCTCGACAAGCCGATCGATTTCAACGCGGTCGACCGCCAGCCGGTCGATATCGCCTTTGCCCTGTTTGCCCCTGAAAGCGCGGGTGTCGAACACCTCAAGGCGCTGGCGCTGGTGTCGCGTACGCTGCGCAATGCCTCTGTCTGCTCTAAGCTGCGGGCCAACCCGGACCCTGCCACGCTTTACGCGATCCTGACCGAAGCACAGGCAACGCAGGCCGCCTAAGCGGCGCTACCCCCAGCTTTTGAACCCGAACATCATATAGTCCCGTTGGTACGCGTCGGATGCGCGTTTTTCGATGTCGGCATCATAGATGTCGGCCAGCGCATAGGGGTGGGTTGCGGGTCGTGCGGGCAAGGCTGCGGGCGGTTGCACCCCGACGCTTTGCGCCAAGGCTGACAGCTCTGCGGCCAGCTCATCCTCGCGGATGATCCGGTCGGGCAAGGCGAATTCACCGAAACCCTGTACCGCCTGCGCCTGCGTGCACCACGCCTGATCCACACGGATTGCTGTCTGCCCGTTCAGATTCCCCTTGAGGAAACTCAGAAACGCCTTGAACGCCGCGCGATGTGCGTCAGCGTCATAGCTGTTGTCCGGTTCGCCTTTCGGCAACGGCAGCTTGTAGCGGTTGATCAACGTCATGCGCAGCTGCGGGTAGCTGCCTTTGTCCGTGGTCACGATGTGCCGGCAGAACGCGTCATGCGCACGGTCCACCGGATGCCGCAGCACGGTAAAACTGCGGTGACCGGGATGCCGGCGCTTCCATTGGCGCAACTGCTTCTGGTTCAACTTGGTTTGCAGCTTGTCCCGCCCGACACCATCCAGCGCCGCCATCCAGTCCAGCACCTGCGGCTCTGGCCCGCTGCGCAAGGGCAGATAAAGCAACGGAGCTTCGGCCGCCGCGACATAGGACGGCACCACCGGCCCGCGTCGGGGTTCGAAATTCGGGGTGCGGGTCAGGTCGAAGCGATCCATCCGGCCAAGCGCATCCAGCATATCGTCATAATTGCTGACCTTGGCCGAGATCGGGTCGGGGTTCTGCTTCTTCAGACTTTTATCCAACGCCTCTAGCGGGTGATCCACGCCCAGATACCGCGCCAGACCGTTCATCACCTCGACGCTTTGCAGATCCTCATAGGCCACGTAAAACGCCGTCTGCCCCAGCGTCTGCAACCGGTTCAACAGTGTCAGCTGAAACGCCTGAAGCGCCTCTAGGTGGTCCGAGAATTCTTCTTCGTCAAAGACGGCTTGCGCCTTTTTCCGCGCTTTCACATCCGTCAATTTCCACTGCCCCGTGCTGCGCGCGATCTTCCAGCTGACGTAGCTTTCGACAGGGTTGCGCGTCAGGATGATCTTGGCGCAGGTGTCGTCTTCCAGCAGCGGATCCAGAACGCGCGGATCGTGGTTGTGGAAATAGCGAAACCCGCCGATGCCCTTGGTCTTGTCGCGTATCGCAACCAGCAGCTTTGTCGGGTCGTCGTCCCGTGTTTGCTGGTCTACGCCCAAAATCTCGGTGCTTTTGGGGTAGCCGATAAAATGCGGGTTGAAGGCCTCGCCGTGGCAGGTGATCCCGTCAAAGGCGTTCAGGTTACTCTCCAGAAAGTTGGAGCCCGTGCGCATTTCGGCAAAGACGACAAAGCTTTTGAAATTAGAACTCATATTTACTGCACCAGATAGGGTTTGCGCGGCGGTTTCTGGGGGGCCGACATGCCACGTTCAACAGGAAAGTCGCCCATCAGATAGGGGTGCATCCCCTGGTTCTTGAGGTTCTGCAGGAATTGGCCAAAGCCGGTGAGATCCGCCATCTTTGGCACCTCGGACAGACGACCTGTTTTGACCTGCCCGATCTCGTCCAGAATGCTTTGCAGCGGCTCCATCGGGGCTTCGATGAATTCGGCCATCGTCCAGATACGCACCCGCGCCTTGGCGTAATGCGACCGCAGCACCTTCATATGTTCGCTTTCGATCTTTTGCAGCGCGGCGGCGGTGCGGCGAATGTCGGCGAAATCCTGATTGGACCGGAACAACGGCACGGCCCAAGCCCCGGTGATCACCGACACCTGCGCATTCGGATCCTTGGCGATGTTCCAGACGATATCCTGATTGTCCTGCGGGCCGAACTGGAAGCATTGACGTTCGCCACGGGTGTTCCAGATCAGATTGGTCAGAAATGCCTTGGGGTCGTAGTCGCGTATCTTGGCGCTATTGCTCAGCGCCCCGTTGATCGAGTTCTGCCCATCGGCAAAATGCACGCGATCCGGTGCGAACAGATGGCCATGCACCCGCGCGCCGGTGGATTTGGTGAGCCAGGATTCAAAGTTCTCGAACAGCTCGACAAATCCCTGAAAGACGGAATAGGGCGCGGCAGTGACGCCGTTTTCCCAATCTTCATTGGGGAAGCGGCTTTGCATATAGAGCCCCGCCCGCCCCCGCGTGCGCCGTTCGACCGCTTTGGCAAAGACACGGTCGATCTTGCCGGGGTTCGGCTCTGTCCGCTTCATGGCACCCGCCTCATCGGTGAGGAACGCCTCGTAGAGCCTGTCCGCTTTGGGCCATATCTTGCGCGCGACAAAGCAATCGGACCGCCGCAGAAGCTGGAGGTGATCGTCGTAAAAGATATGCGGCTTGCCCTGAAAATCGAACTTGGACAGGGTCAGCGACCGGCTTTCGATCTGGGTCGAATACAGCCGGGCGAGCGTCTGGAAGTAGCTTTCATCCGGTATCCAGACGTGGCGGAAATAAGCGTCGTATGCCGCGCGTTTCGGGTCTTGCAGGATCGCCGACAGGGTTTGCCGCGTCAAGCACCACCATTGCGACCCCATATGCGGCACGACCCCCTTGGGGATACGCCGCTTGAGCCCGAGAAAGCGCTGTACAGCCACCGCCTTGTCGAAAAGATAGCGCCGCCGTTTCCACGAGAAGGGAAAACGCATGGTAAAACGTTCTTCGTCCAGCCCGCCAACGGTCCAGGGCACATCGGCTGTAGTGGCGCTTTCGATAAAATCGGTGCGCGGGCGGGCGGCAAGATAGTCGATCAGCTCTTTCACCGGACGCAGCGGCAGGCATGACCCCGATGCCAGATATACATGGCGCACATCCGGAAAGCGGTTCAGCATCATCTCGGACGCGGTTTGCGAGGCGGCCACCAGCCCCCATGTCCCCCATTCGCAACGGTATCTTTTGCTGAACACCAGCGCGGGCACATCCGCGAGCGCCTGCACAAAAGCATCATGGGTCTGGCGTGGCACCGATTTATCGACGTGGATCACCACCGGACAGCCCGCCGCCGTCCAATGCCGCGCGACCTGTTCGGCGCGGCCAAGGGCGGTGTGCACCAGCATGACGATCCCGACGCTCATGCCCAGTTCCCCTTGGACATGAGCCCCAGAATCTCGAGCTGGCGCCAGTTGATGTATTTCTCGGACCACTTGCCCCACAGCTGCGGGTTCTGGTCGGGGTTGTTGGCATAGGTCTTGTATTCGATGGATTTGGCATAGTGCTGGCCGCGCACAAGTTCCTCTGCCGCCTTGGCGCTAAAGGTATCCAGGAATTTGGCATGAAGCAGCACGCCTGATGCTTTCTCTCCGCCCCATTCGTCATAGACACGGTTCAACCCGCGCGGCAGCAGCATATGGGTGGAACTGACATAGGCATAGCGCCGGTCCCATTTGACCAGGGGCACCTTGTTCAGCGCGGGGGCCTTGGCGGGCTTGTGCTTGAAAAATACCCGCGCACGCGGCCCGCCCTGTATCCACAGGTTTCCATATTTGGCATTGCGCGAGATCGCGTAGTTGCCGCTGTCGAACCACGATGCGATCTCCATCGGGTTCTGCCCCTCTTGATAGGGTTCATCCCCCAACCGTCCCTTGGGGTAGACATCCAGCAGCATCGCGCCAAAGCTGCGGATCTCGCAGTTGTCCAGCCAGTCGGTCAGCGCCTGAACCGGCCGCGTATCGCAAAACGGATAGACAAAGAATTCATCCGGATCGACAACCAGCACCCAATGCCCGTGCGCGTATTTGCGTTTGAGGTAGTTCATCCAGTCGACACCGAACCCCGACCGCCGATAGCTGGCGTCGGTATGCCAGACAGAGACATCCTTCATCCCGCGCAGGTAATCGGCACTGCCGTCGTCGGACCCGTTATCGACAAAGAGAAAGTGGTTGATCCCCAGCTCTCGATAATACTCCAGAAAATACGGGAGCCGGATTTTCTCGTTCCGCATGGTGCAGACAAGCAAGACATCATCGGGACGGATGGCGCTGGTGTTGTCCTGAACATGTGTCAGCTCGGACGACTTGCGCAGCGCCCGGATCAACCGCCGCTTGCGCCGCACGCGCATCTTGTAAGAATCCCAAAGGCTCACGTGTTCTCCATACCCTG
>NZ_DGMH01000024.1:110701-167275 GCF_002388305.1 Sulfitobacter sp. UBA4523 | reverse complement strand
TGCCCCGCCGGCCTAGGGCCTTCATTCCATCAGGTTCCAAGCCAATATGTCATGGGCCGTGTTCATAAACAACGTACTTTGAAACAGTTACGCGTTGCCGGGATGACGGTCAGGCCGGGGAATATCAGGCCCAGGGGCTGCGCATCAGGTCGCAGTCTTCCAGATCCGCCGGCCCGGTATAGCGCCGCGCATCTGCGTGCCACAGATCGGGGGCGTCGGTGATCTGGTCATAGTAACCGTCAAACTGTTCCGGGTTGTGAAAATGCTGCCCCCGTGCCTTTTCCTGACGGGACTTCGCAATGATCTCTGGCAGGAACTTACTGTGCAGCAAAACCCCCGAGGCCGTCTTCCCCCCCGGCCCATCGTAGATGTCATTCAGCGCGGGCGGCAGGAGGGAGTGGGTCGAATTCACATAGACATAGCGCCGATGCCAGCGGACCAGCGGTATCTTGTTCAGCGTCGGTGACTGCGTGGGACGATCAGCAAAGAAAACCCGCTCGCGGGCACCGCCCTGCACCCAAAGGTTGTTCATCGGCCACTGACGTACCGCCCGATAGGGAGCGGGGTCGAACCAATCCAGCACCTGCGCCGGGTCTTGGCCGGGGGCATAGAACTGCGCGCCCAATGGGCCCTTCGGGAACATATCCAGCATCAGCGTGCCGAACCCTTTGCGCGCTTTACGCTCAAGTTGATCGGTCAATGCGGGCAGTTTCCGCGTCTCCATCTGGTCATAGACCAGCAGCTCGTCCGCATCGACGGTCAGACACCAGCGCCCGTGCCCATGCCGCCACAGCAGCCAGTTCAGCCAGTCCAGCCCGAACCGCGACGCGCGATAGCTGGCAGAGGTTTGCCACAGGGTCACATCGGGCTGTGCCGCCAGCATTTCGGTACTGCCATCGTCACTGCCATTGTCGATCATCAGAAAATGCGCAACGCCAAGATCGCGGTAGTGATCCAGAAAATATGGAAGCCGCGCGGCCTCGTTGCGCAGCACGACAAAGGCGAGCACGCCGTCGCGCGGAATGGCGGGCCGCCTTGGCGCTTTCAACTGATGCCGCGACCGCAATGCACGCCACAGCAGCCGCCGCCGTTTCAACCGCATCCGATAGGCACCCCATAGCCGGGCCCCTCGCGACGCGGGAACAGCGGCGCTGTCGGTCATGCGCTATAGTGGCCGGTCTGGTGCCATCTCCACGCGTCGGTGATCATCTGCTGCAGGGTCGACCGCGTGGGCCGCCAGCCCAGCTCTGTCTCGGCGCGGACCGAGCCCGAGACCAGCTTGGTGCAATCGCCCGGCCGCCGGTCGCCTTCGGTCATGGGCACGGCGCGGTTGGTGACCTCGCGGCTGTGTTCCACAACCTCGCGCACGGAAAACCCGGTGCCGGTGCCCAGATTGAACACGCGACTGCCCTTATCCTCTCGCAGCCAGTTCAGCCCCAGAACATGGGCATCGACCAGATCGCAGACATGCACATAATCACGAATGCAGGTGCCATCGGGCGTGTCGTAATCGGTGCCAAAGATCGTCAGCGCATCCCGTTTGCCGTCGATAGCGTCCAGCATCAGCGGGATCAAATGTGTCTCGGGCTGGTGGAATTCGCCGACCTCCCCTTCGGGGTCGGCACCGGCCACGTTGAAATAGCGGAAGATCACGCTTTGCAGACCATAAGCGGCCTCGAAGTCGCGCAGGATATCTTCGATCGCGCGTTTGGAGGCCCCGTAAGCGTTGATCGGGTGTTGCGCGCTATTTTCATCCAGCACGACATTATCCTGATCGCCATAGGTCGCACAGGTGGACGAAAAGACGAAGTGTTTGCAGCCTGCGGCGACCGTCGCCTCGATCAGGTTCAGCGACCCTTCGACGTTGTTGCGCCAATAGGTGCCGGGCTGTTTCATGCTATCGCCCACTTGGCTAAGCGCGGCAAAATGCATGACGGCGACCGGCTGGTATTGTTCAAACGCGGCGTCAATCTCGGCGCGGTTCAGCAGGTCACCCTGCACGAAAGGGCCGAATTTTACTGCGTCACGCCAGCCGGTGACCAGATTATCGAAGGTGACGGGGGTATGCCCTGCAGCGGCCAGCGCCTTGCACGCGTGCGACCCGATATAGCCCGCACCGCCGGTGACCAAGATATTCGCCATACGCCCGTCCCTATCGCCCAGCGCTTATTGCGCCGCGGTTTCACCCTGCATGATGTCTTGCAAATACGCACGCAGATCATCGCGCAGCTCTTCACGTGACAGCCCGAAGGACACGGTCGCCTGCAGGAAACCGGATTTGGAACCGCAGTCGAAACGCTGGCCCTTGAAGCGGTAGCCATAGACATCGTTGCCTTGGGTCAGCTCTGCTGCGATGGCGTCGGTCAGCTGGATTTCCCCACCCGAGCCGGACTTCAGCTGGTTCAGGTTCTTCAGCACGTTTGGCGACAGGATATAGCGCCCGATGACGGCAAGGTTCGACGGCGCGTCTTCGGCTTTGGGCTTTTCGACCATGCCCTTCACCTTGACCAGTTCACCATCGGTTTGGCCCTCGTCGATGTCCAGCATCCCGTAGGAGGAGGATTTTTCAGGGTTCACTTCCATCGCCGCAACCATGTTGCCGCCGGTCTCGTTATAGGCTTCGATCATCTGCTGCAGACAGGGTTTGTCGGCAGCGATCACATCATCGGGCAGCATCACCGCAAAAGGTTCGTTGCCGATCAGACGACGGGCGCACCATACCGCGTGGCCCAGACCAAGCGCTTTGTGTTGGCGGATATAGGCGATGGCACCGCTGTCCATATTGGTGCTTTTCAGGATCTCCATCAGCTCTGTCTTGCCCTTGGAGCGCAGTTCCTGTTCCAGCACGGGAGAGTGATCAAAGTAATCTTCCAGCGCGCCCTTGCCGCGGGAGGTGACAAAGATGAATTCCTTGATGCCCGCCGCGCGGGCCTCGTCGATGGCGTATTGCACCAGCGGACGATCGACCAACGTCATGATCTCTTTGGGGACAGATTTCGTCGCGGGCAAAAACCGCGTTCCCAAACCAGCCACCGGAAAAATCGCTTTTGTTACTTTCTTAGCCATGTGAAATCGTCGCCTTTATACATTTACGTGCGGATAACCGAGTTAGCGCTCATTGAATTGCAAACCACCATGCTGCCAGCCCTAAATATGGGCAGCGCCTAAAATATGGCGGCTTCTTGCTGATTTTGCGGTCAAAAGCCCCTTTATGCCGCAGCTTGCACATCTTTGCGCCTTATCCGCCGTTTTCGTTAAATAAATCAAAACGTCGGATCGCCGTGGCTTTATTCATTACAGGTTGCACGCCCCACCGCAATATTGGCGATGGCGGTGGGGCGGTGCGATTACGCCAACCCCATCTCGGCCATCATCGCTTCGATCTTTGGCACATCTTCGGGGTTGTTCAGCTCCCAGAACTGGCGGCCCTTGGCCTCGACCTCGACGCAGAGCACCTTGTGGCTGTTTTCCATGAAGCGCAGCTGCTCCAACCCTTCAAGCTGTTCAAGCGGACCGACCTTCCATGACGGATAGGCCGCCAGCGCGTCGGGGCGATAGGCATAGACGCCCACGTGGTGGAACACCGGCGTGGCATCGGTATCCTCATAGGTTTTCGACGTGAACGGCACGACTTCCTTTGAAAAATACATCGCCGCATGATCCGCTGCGAAAACGGCGGTGGTGCCCCCCACCCGACCTGCTTTGCGGTCGGCCAGTAGCCCGTTCAACGCCGCGCCATCGCAGCGCAATACTGGCGTCGCGATACCGGCATTAGGGTCGCCTTGCAGACCCTGTACAAGGCTTTCGACAAACCAATGTGGTGTCAGCGGCGCGTCGCCTTGCAGGTTCACCACGATGTCATAGCCACCGCCCAGAACCGCATGGGCTTCGGCACAACGCTCTGTCCCGTTGGCACAGTCGACCGAGGTCATCACCACCTCGGCCCCGAAGGCTTCGGCGGCGTCCTTGATGCGATCATCATCGGTGGCCACAACAACCTTGTCGACGCCCTGAACCTCGCAGGCAGCACGCCAGCTGCGTTCGATCAGGCTGCGTGCCGTACCGCTCGCCCCTGTCAACAGCGCCAGCGGTTTCGCCGGATAGCGGGTAGAGGCATAGCGGGCGGGAATGACAATAAGGACCGACATCAGGAGGCTTTCAGTTCAACGCCCGGTGCATGGGCGATAAAGAAGGGGTTGGCGAAATCGGCTTTGCCGTAGGTCAGCGGGGTCAGGTCGTCAAAGCGCACAACGGCCCCACCAGCGCCGGTCAGAACCGCGTGGCCTGCAGCCGTGTCCCATTCCATCGTGCGCCCGACCCGAGGGTACAGATCCGCCTCGCCCGTGGCGATCAGGCAGAACTTCAGCGACGAGCCCGCGCTTTTCATGTCGCGCACATCGTATTTCGCGATGTAGTCATCGGTCGCCTGATCGCGGTGCGACTTGGACGCGACGACCATCAGCGCGGCATTATCCGGCGTAGAGACTGATATCGGCTGCACAGGGCCCATGCTGTCTTTTGGGAAATCGCCAGTTTCCTCGACCGCGCTGCCATCGGCCAGCGTGAAGAACATGCGCGAACGGGCGGGGGCATAGACAACACCGCGTGTCGGCACGCCGCCTTCGACCAGCGCGATGTTCACGGTGAAATCGCCCCGACGGTTGATGAACTCTTTCGTGCCGTCCAGCGGGTCCACGATCAGGAACGTATCGCCCGACGCCGAATGGGTGGCCGACTGCTCTTCCGTGACAAGCATCACATCAGGGAACGCCGCGCGCAGCCCGTCCGAGATGATCTTGTCCGCCGCTTCGTCGGCAATGGTCACGGGGCTTTCGTCGGATTTGGTTTTGACCTCGAAATCATCCGCGCCGTAAATCTCCATGATCTTGTCGCCTGCTTCGATCGACAAACGGCGCATCACCGTTACCAGTTGCTCATAATCCATAATGTCGCGGCCTTTTCAGTTTCGTTGATTACTTTGCGCAAACCCCTTATGATTGCGCCTTGACGGAACAGCAAGAATTCCGTGCGAGGGTACGTCACAAAGAGGCTTTACGATGTTTCAACCAAGGCGCACCAACACGGGCAATTTCCGCTCGGCCGTTAACTTTTTCGAACTCGTCTACCACTCCGTCGTGCGCTCTGTGCGCAAGCAGCACAACAATGCCTTTGCCGCCATCGGGATCAACATCCTGCAAGCGGTGATCTTTGTTGGCGTGTTCTATGTCATGTTCTCGGTTCTGGGGATGCGCGGGGCGGCCATTCGGGGCGATTTCGTGATCTACATCATGACCGGCATCTTTTTGTTTATGGTGCACACCAAAACGGTTGCCGCCGTCGCCGCTGCCGAGGGACCGGCGAGTGCGATGATGAAACACGCGCCGATGACCACGATGATCGCACTGGCTGCGGCGGCCTTGGGCGCGCTGTATATTCAGATGCTATCGCTGATCCTGATCATGTCGGTCTATCACCTCGCCTTCAATCCGGTGGTGATCTACGACCCGTCGGGCGTGATGTTCATGCTGATGATCGCGTGGTTTACGGGCGTGGCCGTGGGGATGGTGCTGCTGGCCATCAAACCCTGGGCACCGGCCTTTACACAGATCTTCACGACGATTTACCAGCGGGCGAATATGATCGCCTCGGGCAAGATGTTTCTGGCCAATTCGCTGCCGTCCTTCATGCTGGCCATGTTTGACTGGAACCCCTTGTTCCACGTCATCGACCAGGCGCGCGGATATGCGTTTATCAACTACAACCCGCGCTACAGTAACTGGGAATATGCGGTTTGGGTCGGTGTGGTCCTGATGGTGATCGGGCTGATGGGTGAATTCTACACCCGTAAACATGCCTCCGCGAGCTGGAGCGCGCGACGCTAGGCTCAGGTCACGACCCGCAGCGTGATGTTGATCCGCCCGCCTTTGGGCAACAGCGTCGATGACCCCGCACGAATGCGATCGATCCCGTGATAGTTCAGCCGTGCCTCGCCGCCCATGACGACAACATCGCCCGATTGCAGCCAAAGGCTGTCGGTCTTGCCACCGCGCTTCTGACCGCCGACGCGCAGCATCCCTTCGTCGCCAAGCGAGATGGACACGACAGGCCAGCGGAAATCCGTCTCGTTCTTGTCCTGATGCAGGCCCATCTTCGCGTCTGACGCGTAATAGTTGATAAGGCAGGACTCCGGCTGCCGCTCCAACCCCGTCAGGTCATTCCAGATCGTCAAAACCTCGGGCGGGATCGCAGGCCACGGGGTCCCGTTGGGGTGGGTTGGCGCATAGCGATAGCCCTGCGTATCGGACAGCCAGCCATAGTCCCCCGCGGAGGTCATACGCACCGACATCTGCTGCCCGCTTGGCATGACGGGGCGGAAGAACGGCACCTGTTTGACCACCCCGCGCACGGCATCCAACAGCCCGCGCTGCGCCGACAACGTAAGGTAAGATTTGTGAATTTCGAAGCCGCGTAACCGCAATATCGTCATCTAAACGCCCTTCTTGCCTGCTTTCGCGAAAAATCCACGCAGAATCCGCCTCTCCTTTCTCATGCAACGGTTGCAGGGTCCATATCTGCTCCTTATATACGCCGAGAACCGCTAAAGGCATCCGGCCTTTGGTGAAAAAGATCGGGGCAAAGGTGCCACAACGGGCCTGCGCTTCGTGTCATCGCCTTGAGTAAAAGAGGGATCAAACATGGCCAAAGTTATTGGTATCGACCTAGGAACGACAAACAGCTGTATCGCCATCATGGACGGCAGCCAGCCTCGCGTTATCGAAAACGCCGAAGGCGCACGCACCACGCCCTCCATCGTTGCGTTCACAGACGACGAACGTCTGGTTGGGCAGCCTGCCAAACGGCAAGCGGTTACCAACCCCGACAACACAATTTTCGGCGTGAAACGCCTGATCGGCCGTCGCAATGACGACGCGGATCTGGCCAAGGACAAAAAGAACCTGCCCTTCACCGTCATGGACGGTGGGAATGGTGACGCATGGGTACAAGCCAAGGGCGAGAAATACTCCCCCTCGCAAATCTCTGCGTTCATCCTTGGCAAAATGAAGGAAACAGCGGAATCCTATCTGGGCGAAGAAGTCACCCAGGCCGTGATCACTGTGCCTGCCTACTTTAACGACGCTCAGCGTCAGGCGACCAAAGATGCGGGCAAGATTGCCGGTCTGGAAGTACTGCGGATCATCAACGAACCGACAGCGGCGGCCCTGGCCTATGGTCTGGACAAGAAAGACACGCAAACCATCGCGGTCTATGACCTTGGCGGCGGTACGTTCGACGTGACCATCCTTGAAATCGACGATGGCCTGTTCGAAGTGAAATCCACCAACGGTGACACGTTCCTCGGCGGTGAAGACTTCGACATGCGCATCGTGAACTACCTTGCGGATGAATTCAAAAAGACCAACGGCGTCGACCTGACCCAAGACAAGATGGCGCTTCAGCGTCTGAAAGAAGCGGCAGAGAAGGCCAAGATCGAACTGTCCAGCGCAAGCCAGACAGAGATCAACCAGCCGTTCATCTCGATGGGCAAAGATGGCTCGCCACTGCACATGGTGATGAAGCTGACCCGCTCCAAGCTGGAGCAATTGGTTGGTGACCTGATCAAAGCGTCGATGAAGCCTTGCGCAGCCGCGTTGAAAGATGCCGGTGTATCCGCATCCGAGATCGACGAAGTCGTTCTGGTCGGCGGTATGACCCGTATGCCGCGCGTCATCGAGGAAGTGACCAAGTTCTTCGGCAAAGAGCCCCATAAGGGTGTGAACCCTGACGAGGTTGTTGCCTTGGGTGCGGCCATTCAGGCCGGTGTTCTGCAAGGCGACGTCAAAGACGTTGTTCTGCTGGACGTGACACCGCTGAGCCTTGGTATCGAAACGCTGGGTGGCGTGTTCACCCGTCTGATCGACCGCAACACCACGATCCCGACGAAAAAGTCGCAGGTCTTCTCGACCGCTGAGGATAACCAAAGCGCCGTGACCATCCGCGTCTTCCAAGGGGAGCGTGAAATGGCCGCGGACAACAAGATCCTTGGCGCGTTCAATCTGGAAAGCATCCCACCCGCACCCCGCGGTATGCCCCAGATCGAAGTGACCTTTGACATCGACGCAAACGGTATCGTTGCCGTAGGCGCGCTGGATAAAGGCACAGGCAAAGAGCAGAAGATCACGATCCAAGCGTCCGGCGGTCTGTCCGATGCGGATATCGAAAAGATGGTGAAAGACGCCGAAGAAAATGCCGACGCCGACAAAGAGCGCCGCGCATTGATCGAGGCGAAAAACCAAGCGGAATCGCTGATCCACTCGACCGAGAAGTCGCTGGAAGAGCATTCTGACAAGGTTGACCCGACCACCGTCGAAGCGATCGAACTGGCCATTGCTGCGTTGAACGACGAACTGGCGACCGACAATGTTGATAAGATCAACAACGGTATCCAGAACGTTACCGAAGCAGCGATGAAACTGGGCGAAGCCATCTACAAGGCGGCTCAGGACGAAAACGAAGACGTTGCCCCGGCTGCGGATGCACCCGAAGGTGACGACGATATCGTCGATGCCGATTTCGAAGATCTGGACGATAACAAGCGCGCGTAAGCACGCCCACGGAACCACTGAAGGGGCCGGTCCGCTTGCCGGGCCGGCCCGTCACGTTCCAGCGTAGGAGCTAATTCATGGCCAAACGTGATTACTACGAGACGCTCGGCGTCGCTAAAGGTGCCTCTGCCGACGAGATCAAAAAGGGCTACCGCACCAAAGCCAAGGAATTGCACCCCGATCGCAATGCCGACAACCCCAATGCCGAAGCCCAGTTCAAAGAAGCGAACGAAGCTTACGAAGTCCTGAAAGACCCCGAAAAGAAAGCTGCCTATGACCGTTATGGTCATGCGGCCTTTGAAGGGGGTATGGGCGGTGGCGGTGGCCATCGTGGCGGCGGCTTTGGCGGCGGCGGTCAGGGCGACTTCTCTTCGGCGTTCTCTGACGTGTTTGACGACCTGTTCGGCGACTTCATGGGTGGCCAGCGGGGCGGCGGCGGACGCCGTGCTGCGCGCGGTGCCGATCTGCGCTACAACCTCGGGATTACGCTCGAAGACGCGTATCGGGGCATGCAGAAGTCGATCAACGTGCCCACCTCTGTGGCCTGCGATTCCTGTAACGGTTCCGGGTCAGAAGGCGGCGCAGAGCCGACCACCTGCCCCACCTGTTCCGGTATGGGCAAGGTCCGTGCTCAGCAGGGCTTTTTCACGGTCGAACGCACCTGTCCGACCTGTTCGGGCATGGGCCAGATCGTCAAGAACCCCTGTAAATCCTGCCGCGGAGCCGGGCGTGTTGAAAAAGACCGTGCGCTGTCGGTGAACATCCCTGCGGGCGTTGAAACCGGCACACGTATCCGTCTGGCCGGCGAAGGCGAAGCAGGCATGCGCGGCGGGCCGTCGGGTGATCTGTACATCTTTATCGAGGTGCAGGACCACAAGCTGTTCGAACGCGACGGGCCAAACCTGTTTTGCCGCGTTCCCGTGTCGATGAGCACCGCCGCCCTTGGGGGCAGCATCGAGGTGCCAACGATCGACGGTGGCCGTGGCCGCGTGCAAATCCCGGCGGGCAGCCAGTCCGGTCGCCAGATGCGTCTGCGCGGCAAGGGTATGCCCCCGCTGCGTGGGGGTGGTACGGGCGACATGATCATCGAACTGGCAGTCGAGACGCCGGTGAACCTGACCAGCCGCCAAAAGGAATTGTTGCAGGAGTTCGAAAAGGAATCCTCCAACAACAATCCTGAAAGCAGCAGCTTCTTTTCGTCGGTGAAATCCTTCTGGGATTCGATGAAAGGGTAAGACCTGATCGCACAAAACATCGGGCGGGGCGCAGGCTCCGCCCTTTTTGTTTTTGCCCCTGCCCGCGTTAACGGGATGATAACCTCTTTGGCCGCAAGCTGGGCCAATGGGACGCAACAACGCTCACTTCTCTGACCCGCGCCTGCCTTTTCTGGGGGACGAAGCGGTGCCCGCACCGCCAGCATCGGGCAAACAGCCGTCGTATATCGCGGATCACCGACAACGTTTGCGCGCACGCTTTATGCAGGGCGGTGCCGCAGCGATCCCGGACTATGAACTGCTTGAACTGGTGCTCTTCCGCGCCATCCCGCGCCGTGATGTAAAACCGCTGGCCCGTGCGCTGATGGACAGGTTCGGTGACTTCAACCGCGTGATCACCGCACCTGAACCACGGCTTAGGGATATCTCGGGCGTGGGCGACGCAGTGATTGTCGAGCTTAAGGTGATTGAAGCCGCAGCCCACCGTATGGCGCGTTCCAGGGTAATGCGGCAGCATGTGCTCTCAGGCTGGGACGCTCTGCTTGATTATTGCCACACCACGATGGCGCACCGCGAAACCGAACAGTTCCGCGTCATTTATCTGGACCGCAAGAACGTCGTCATCGGCGATGAGGAACAGGGCAAGGGCACTGTCGATCACGTCCCCGTCTACCCGCGAGAGGTCGCCAAACGCGCGCTTGAGCTGAACGCCAGCGCGCTTATTCTGGTGCATAACCACCCCTCGGGCGACCCTACCCCATCCCAAGCCGACATCGACATGACGCAGCAGATTTTCGCAGCCTGCAGCGCCCTTGGGCTGACCCTGCACGACCATCTGATCATCGGCAAATCACGCGAGCTTAGCTTTCGCAGCGAAGGGTACTTATAAGCGCAACTGTCGTGTTCGAATTTGCGGAGTTTACCGGATCACCCCCCGGCACTAGCTTTGATCTATGTCCAATACGCCGCCCCCCGACCCGCTTTCCCTGATGCAGCGCGATGGCCTGCCCGATCCGTTGCGTGCGTTGATCAAAGCCTTCCCCCGCGACGGTTGGGAGGAGAACCCGAATTACTCCCGCCTGATCGCGTTCTGGTTGGATCGTCATATGATGTTCCGCCGTCTGTTGGAACAGATGGAGGGGGACGCGCAACTGGCGATGGACCGCGTCGAGCCGCCCGAGACCTACAAACGCAAACTGTCGCGTTTCGGCGGGATGTTGATCAACGATCTGCACGGTCACCACCATATCGAGGATGCCCAGTATTTTCCGGTGATGGCGCAGCTTGACCGAGGTGCGGCGCAGGGGTTCGAGATCTTGGATCGCGACCACCACAGTCTTGATGGTATTTTGAACGATCTGGCCGAGACGGCAAATACCGTCCTGCGCCATGAGGGGGACGCGGCAGGTTTCCTCGACAGTACCGCGGCCATGAAACAGCGGCTGGATGCGTTCAAACCCATGCTGAACCGCCATCTGATCGACGAGGAAGAACTGGTCGTGCCGGTGTTGTTGAAATACGCCCCGCCCCAGTTTCGCTAGGGCTTAGCGCACCCAGACCTCTACCCGCCGGTTGGCCTGACGCCCCCAAGCGGTATCATCGCAGGCCATTGGCATCGCCTCTCCAAAGGCGTCCAGATCCAGCGTCACACGTTCCAGATTGGCGGTAACCGCCGCGGTGATCACCGCTTGCCGCACGGCTTCTGCCCGACGCAGCGCGATGTCACGGTTGGCGAAAGACGCGCCCTGCCCGTCACTGAACCCCACGAACAACAGACGGCGCGCGTCGTACTGCCCCACCTCGAGCGCACGGGCGAGTTGCTGCACGTTTGACCGCGATTGTGCATCCAGACGCACCGATCCCGCCTCGAACCGGAAAGACGTCGACAGCCGCGCCATGGGCTTCAACGCCGCATTCATCCGCTGTAGTTCCTCAAGCGTGATTTCGGGCCCCGCGACAGCAATCGCATTTGTAAATCGGTTGCCCTGATCCTCGACGGGAATCTCTTCGGGCGTCTGATCCACAAACCCCGCGCGCCGGATCACGATCTGCGCCGCAGGGCTGCGGGTAAAGGCCAGAAACTCACGCGCCACCTGCGGCAGACGGCGGGCCGGAAAGTACAGAAACATCGGCGCGGTCAGCGGGTAATCTTCGGTCTTGATGGTGCGGCGCGAGGCATCGAGCGCAAAGCCACAGCTGCCAGAGAGCGTCAACACATCGGTGTCACGTTGTTCGGCATAGCTGGTGATGCCAAGCGCGAAACTGTCGTTTGCCACCGCTTCCGCCAGATCGGCGGGGCGGGCGTGGCGGGTGATATCGTCGGTGAACTTGAGCGTCGCGGGCCGCATCACCTGATCACTGATCGCTTGCGCCAGCCCGCTGCTGGTGTCAGGCAGATGCAGATCAATGGGTGCGTCCGGCCCGCCAAGCGCCTGCCAATTGGTCACCTTCCCCGCAAAGGCCCGCGCCAACATCAACGGAGAGATCTGCTTGACCGGGTTCGAGGCCGACACCACCGGCACCACAGCATCAAGCGACAGCACGCGACTGCGGTTCAGGCCCGTCATATCACCCAACCCCGCCTCGCGCGCGCGGACCCGCTCTTCGGGGCGCATTTCGCGCAGGGACATCACGATATCCGCCTCGTCCGCCAGAAGATCGGCAAAGCCTTCGTCACTGTTGCTGGCCCGGAACATGAACAGTGCAACGGTTTGTTCGCTTTTTTCGTCGATCAACCGATAGGTAAAGCGGTGTTCGTCTTCATCCTCGCGCACAGCGGCATAGCCGTTGCGCTGCGCAAACCCGTCGATCAAGGCAGGCATCAACACTTCGCCCATCGTGGCCGAACCCGAAAGCTGCAGCTCGGCGACGAAAGGATCCAGATTGGGGCAGCCCGGCCCTTCGCATTGAACGCCGGTGCTGTCGACCGTCAGCTCGCCATACTCGGTTTCGACGCGGTAGAACTCGCCATCAAAGCCCAGCAAGGTGCCGCTTAGTTCAATCTTGCCATCACGGGAGGACAGCGCGACATCCTGCGCCCCTGCGGACAGCGTCGCCGAACATAAGAAAAGTGCGGCGAGAACCGCCGCACGTATAATCGTGATCATAAGACCCCAAGCGTTGCGTTAGTGTCCCGCAACCTTCATGTCTTGGAGCAGATTATTCAACACAAGAAAGCTGCCGACCGCATCACAATCCGGCACTGCGACGCTTAGGTCGCGCGTTCTAAGCGTGGCATCGCCAAGCAGTTCGATCGATTGCGCCTCTATCTCCTGGCCGCAGTTCGCCTGGATCACTTCGGCTTCCACGGTCAGCGCAACGCGGGCATCGGCGTTTTCCATCGCAGCGGGGAATGTGTACACCTCGGCCACCAGTGGCTCTGCCGCGCTGAGGTCGCCGTTCACAGTCATAAATCCGCCTTCACCGGTGATCGCGGCGGCAACGCTGCGCGGCTTGCCAGCCCAGACATGGCCCGAACCATCATAGTCGGACCCGAATTCGCGGGCGTGCATCTGGAAACCCGTGTCGCCCTTCCATTGCAGAACCACGCGGTCAAATTCGGCCAGATCATCAATCTTCGCATCCGCAACCGCGCCTTCGCCGTTTCCGAAAGCAATGACGAAGGTCGCATCCTGCGCAAGCGCCGGAACGGTAATGTCCAGCGCGCCGGTGTCAGATGTGGTTTGGGTAAAGATCATGCCGCTGTGATGCACTGTGATCCGTTCGTTTGGCATGCAGGGTGCCGCCAGTGTCAGGTTCACCATAGCTGCCGCGACGGGGCGCGCGTTCGCGGTGATATCGCAGGTCTGTGTGGCCGCTGGTTCCGTCGCAATTGGGGCGGAAACTGGGCGAGAGATCGGTTCGTCCGCGCTTGCAGCGGCCAACATGACGGGGGCAGAATCGGGCAGCTCCACCGTGGGCTCCAGCGGGGCTGCATTGAACTCGGCCGAGGTGAGGACGATGTCTTCGACCTCGAGCACGGCGTTCTCGTTGCTTAGCCGGCGTAGCTCTTGCTCTTTCACAGCGGCGTCAGAGCCATAGCGGGCTGTCGCAGCGTCAGAACTTTGCATCACGTAGCCGATGCCCAAAGCGCAGGCGAGCGTGCCAGCAGCTGTTGCGATCTCTTTCATACGTGCCATCTGAGGGTCCTCACTGGGATAACTTCCCAATGAATATCGCTTAGCAGAGCGGCCCTGTTATGACCCTTGAGGGGAAAGATTTGGGCAGTTTTGAGGCATGCCCAAGCCTTGCTTAGCTGTCGTAATAGCCCTTGCCGTAGGCCCCATAGGCACCGTATTCGCCGCCATAGCCATAACGTTTCATGCCCTTCTCATCGATCTGGCTGAGCACAAGACCGGTGATCCGCTGGTTCGAGTTGTGGAAGAAACGCATGGATTCCTCGACCAGACCCTTGTTCGTGCTGTCCCATTTGACAGAGAACAGGATCGCGTCGGCATTCTGCGAGATGATACGTGCATCCGGCACAACCAGCACAGGCGGCGTGTCGATGATGATGAAGTCATACTGATCGCGCATCTCGGAGATGAAGGATTTGAACCGATCGGAGGAGAAGATATCCGCCGCGTTCACATTGGTCTTTTCGCCGCCCAGAACATCCGCGCCAAAACCGTCAGGCGTATGGATCGCATCGGCGAATTTCACATCGCCGTTCAGGACAGACGCGATGCCGTTGCGCGGCATATCGGGGAAGTATTCGTTCAGCGTGCGGCGGCGGATATCGCCTTCGACCAGCAGGACGGATTTGCCCAGACCGGACAGGAATTTCGCCAGCGACAGCGAGACGGTGGTTTTACCCTCTCCCGGGATGGACGAGGTCGATACGATGACCTGCGGCTTTTTGTCGAGGTTCGACAGCATCAGCGAGGTGCGCAGGTTGCGGATCGCTTCGGCGGCGGCAGACGTTGGCTTGTCCGACAGATACTTGAGCGTGTCCTTGCGATGACGCGTAGGGATCAGCGGGATCTGCCCGATCACGGTATAGCCGGTGTGTTGCTCAAGCTCGTTCGCGGTGCGGAACGTGCGGGTTCTGAATTCGCGCAGCAGTACGAGCCCCGAGCCGACCATCGCCCCAAGGATCATCGCCAGCGCAATGATCTGCGATTTCTTCGGCGCGCTTGGTGAATTTGGCACGACCGAGCTGGACAGCATGCGGCTGTCGGCCTTCTGAATGCCTTCTTGGGCAGAGGTCTCTTTAAGGCGGGTCAGGAAATATTCATACAGTAGACGCGTTGCTTCGGATTCACGGGTCAGCTGTTGCAACTCGATCAGGTCTTGCCCTTGCGAGGCCAGCTGCGCCGCAAGCTCTTCTTCCGAGTTGCGCAGCGCCTCAAGTTGTTGCGTGCTGCGCACAAGATCGGCCCGAACCCGTGTCATCACCGTATCAAATCGCAGGTCAAATGCCGTCTGGTTCGTTTCCGACGACAGCCCGTTGCTAAAGATACGCGTCAGTGCGGCGTCTTGCGCGGCGTCGAGCTTTTCATCGGGCGTTTGCGCGGCCTCTAGGTCAGCAAGGCGTGTTTGAAGCGCCTCGCGGGTCAGGGCGGCACCATCAATGCGGTCACGGAGCTCTTTGATCTGACGCTCAAGCGCTTGCAGGCCCTCGATCGAAACCAGTTGGGTGCGCGCCGTAAATTCGGATACTTTCTTCTCGGCATTCTCAAGCTCGATCTGAAGCTCGGACACACGGTTGCTTAGCCATTCAGTCGCTTTTTCCGTCGCCTCGAATTTCACTTCGATCTGGTTGAGGATGTACAGTTCAACAATCGTATTCGCGATCTGGGCAGATTTAACCGGAGATTCCGTTTCAGCCGTGACGTTGAACACAAGGCTTTGGCGGATGTTAGAAACCGAGACCTTGTCCAGCAAAGCCTGCACAACCGCATCGCGGGTTTTGGCTTTCTGAAGTTCAGGGTCCAACTCTTCTTCGGGTGGCCCCGAAGACAGCATCCCCTTGAGGCCAGAGATCATGCCACCGATCATGGATGGTTCGCGCAGTTCGCCGTTGAACTCAGGGTCATCAATCAGGTTCAGCCGGTCGACAACTTTGCCCGCCAACCCACGGGACCGCAGCACTTCGACCTCTGTATTGACCTCGGTGCTATCGCCGGAGAATCCGCCAACCACGGCCTGCAGGTCCACGATGCTGTCTTCCTTGGTGTCCAGCACCACAACCGCGGTGGACCGATAGGTCGGCACAGCCACGCCATAGGCATAGTACCCCGCCAGCAGCATGAAAATCAGTGTGACAGCAGCGATAATCAGTTTGCCGCGCCACAACGTACCAATCAGCGCGCCAAGATCGATGGTGTCGTCATCTTCGTCCCTGGGCCCGGAAAAGTTCGATTGGCTTTGGTTCATCATATGCATGTGGTCCGTTGATCATGGCCAGAACTGGCTAAAAGTAATGTATCAGGCAAGATGCCCGCGGTATCGCAGGTAGCGTCAACGGGCATGAGATGAAGAAGGTCTGCCTGTTATGCGATTGCGCCCAAAGGGTGATGGCGGCCTTGCTAAATCCTTATGAAAAAAATTCAATCAAAAGTCGTGTAAAATTGTCCCCTATCGGGAAATCGCGCTGGAATTACGTCACTTTAGTCCATTCTTGGCGATGTAGCTGGCCAAATCAAGGATCAGTTGCCCCCGTGCCGCCGCTATGGCAGCCGGACCCCCCTTGGGGTCGAAAGCTACGGTCAGGTCAAACAACCCCGATCGTTCGCTTCCACCGGTGGATACGGCGACGAAATACTGGCCCGAGGCGCGGAACTGGCCTGTTTCAGCGGCCAGCAATTCGGTGAACCGCAGCTCAAGCCGGGCATCGGGGTAGGCTTCGAATGGCCAAGGCTCGGATGCGATCCGGCGGTTGGTGAGGCGCGACAGGTTCTCGCTCAATTCCAATGCGACGGCCCGTTCGGGCGAATCCGCCCAAAGTTCGTCGGAAGAGCTCACCAACGTGCCGTTCGATTTGCGCACGTGGATTTCATCGGCAGCCGCATAGCTGGGCAGCGATACGTCACGCACTTCGACAGAGTTGAAGCGGATGCTCACCTGCTCTGTGACCGGGGGCATGTCCACGGCATAGCGATCTGCGGATCCACAAGCGGCAAGAAAGGCCACGAGACCAAGGCTTGCGATACTTTTTACAACGTTCATATTTTACCGTCCCAGCAACAATGAATTGGGGTTACGTTCAATGGTGCGCGCCAAGGATGCAAGCGCATCGGCTGCTTTTTGGATATCGCGCATGGTTTCCTGTGCGGTACGGCTGATCTGATCACCCTTGTTGTACCCTTCAATTGTACGCTCTGCCTGCGTGAACAGGGTCGACAGACGGTTCACGATCTGTGGCAGGTCTTGTGCCGACACCGCGATGTTATCCGCCGCGTTACGCGCGGATGCCAGCGTCTGGTTCACGTTCTCGACCGCGCCGCCTTCGCGCAGTTCTTGCAGCGTATAGTTCAGCTCGTCCAGGGCGTTTTTCAGCGATCCGGGCAGCGCCACGGCGTCCGGTGTACCAATCACCTGATCGGCAGAGCGGGTCAGCGCGGTCAACTCGTCCACCAGCTGTTGCAGTTCCAGCTCGCTTGCCTTGGCGGCGACGGCCTGCATCTCTTCGACCAGTTCGGGCACGCCCTCGGTCGAGGTGCTGAAGGAGGTGGCGGCTTCCGAGACGGAGTCGACCGCATCCAGCAGACGTTTCGCCATCTGCTCTTCCTCGAGTGTCGCGACCAGCGTCTCGACACGCAGCAGCGTGGCGTTCAGCGATACGGGGATATTCTGCACCGAGTCCGACGATACCAGCCCCGTGACCTCGTTGATCAACGTGCGGACATCGCGCGGGGTCTGTTGCAGCTCGTCACTGCCAACAAAAGCCTGTAGCGAATTCATCAGACCGATGGCGCTGTTCAACAGCTCTTCGATGGGCAGGTTGTTGATACGGCTAAAGACACCTTCGACAGTGGCAGCGGCATCTGATGTTTCGTTCTTGGTCGTCGGCATAACAGGGAAGTTTTCGCCCGCGGCCACCAGACGCCCGCTTGGCGCGTCTTCGACCACCACCAGTTCAACCTTCAGACCACCGGTCAACAGGCTGGCAGAGGCAAGCCGCGCGCGCAGACCGTTCACAACACGGTCCTGCAAGAACGCCAGCGCGCTTTCGGCAGATACATCCCCCGGCAGGCCAAGCCGCGCGGGCTGGATGGCCAGCGTCACGTTCAACCGCACGCGGCTGTCACCAAACTGGTCGTAATCCACGATACCGGCAAGGGAGTCGACCTCGCCGATGTTCAGACCGCTCAGCTCGACAGGGGCGCCGACGGCCAGCCCGGAGACGTTTTCATCAAAGATCACGTTGATCAGCAGCGGCTCGACTTCCGAGGCGTTGAAAACCGCGCTACGGGCGTCTTCCTTGCTTGGGAAAATGTCGAAGACGGTGCCGTCTTGCACGCGGTCGCCGCCGGAAACGAATGTATCAAACGTCACCCCGCCCCCGATAAGCGTCGCAATGGACTGAAAGTCGATCTCGGCACCACCTGGCCCGAGGGAGAGGCTGAAACCAGAGCTGTCCCAGAAACGTGTGCTGCTGTTGATCAGGTTGCGGTGCTCTTCGTAAATTAGCGCCTCTACGATGGCAAAGTTCCCGCGTGGGGCGATCTCTGCCTTGCCCAGACGGCCCACCTCGATCCCGCGATACAGGATCGGGGCATCATCGGTCAGGGTGCCGTTGCCGACGGTGCGAAAGGCGATTTGCAGACCGGATCGTCCGGCGCGGATCAGCGGTGGCGAATCCGACCCGACGAACCGTTCGGCAAAATCGCCCACTTCGTCATTCCAGCTGCCCTCGATATAGACGCCGCTGAGCACCGTACCCAACCCCGAGATCCCCTGCGCCGAAACCTCGGGCTGGACGATCCAGAAAGATGCGCTGGCGTCGATAAAGGGGGCCACATTCTTGTCCACGCGGATCGACGCGACGACCTTGCCCAGACCGGTGGTAAAGCCGACTTCCTCGACCCGGCCAACGGTCACGTCACGGTAACGCAATTCGGTCTCGCCCGCCTTGATGCCGGCGCCTTTGTCAAATTCGACAAAAATCACCGGACCGCGGGAATTATAGCTGCTGAACGCAACGCCCAAAGCCGCAACCAACGCCAGGATCGGAATGATCCAGACGATCGACGCGCTGCTCAGGAACAGTTTGCGCGCGGATTTAACCTTAACCTCGGGTGGCGTGTCAGACATGTTGATCGGAGTCCCCATCGAAAGCATTCGTGTCCCAGATCAGTCTGGAGTCGAAGGCCTGTGCAGAAAGCATGGTAAAAATGACCGACAAGGCGAAAAACATGCTCGCAGGGCCGGGGTTAATGGTCGCAAGGGTTTTGAGTTGCACCAGCGACGAAAGGATCGCAACCACAAAGATATCGATCATAGACCAGCGGCCGATATACTCGACGATTTCATACATCACATGGCGCGACCGATGTGCCGCCGCATTACGCGTCTTAACGCTGACCGCCAGATAGGCGATTGCCCAGAACTTGGCCAGCGGGATCGCGACCGACGCGAGCAGGATGATAAAGGCAATACCGTAAGAGCCGTGATGCGCCAGTTCGACCGCACCGCCGACGATGGTGCTTTCATCCACCTGAAACAGGGTCCGCGTTTTCAGCATCGGGTACATATTGGCGGGGATATAGCACATCAGCCCCACGACCCAGAACGCCCAGACCCGCTGCATACTGCCAAAGTCGCGCGACAGCATCTTGTGGCCGCAGCGTTGGCAGACAGGCGTGCCGATAGGCCACGCACGGGTACACCGTGTGCAGGCCACCAACCCCATTTCGCGGGCGCTTAGGATTTTTTGGGATTTTCCAGCGAATTCCATACCGACCATTTACACATGAATTTGTCCTGCGCCACAATCAGAACAACCAAACCACAAAACATCCAGAAAGCTGGCCCAAACCCCACAGTAGCCAGATCGGCAATCTTCACCAGCGCCACGGCACAGCCAAGCGCGAAAATCTCGGCCATCGACCACGGTTGCAACGCTTGCGACAGGCGGAACGCCTGCATGGCGTGGCGTGCGGGCGGCAGGTCCAGCACGATGGGCACCAGTACATAGAGCGTCAGCATCACCCGCGCCAGGGGCACCAGCATGATCAAGGCAGCCGTCGCCAGCGACAGCAGCAAAAGCGGCCCGCTGGAAAACGCCAGCGCCGCGTCCATCACAGAGACAGAGTTCTTGTTGCCCGCCGCATCAATATCCAGAAACGGAAAGAACGTCGCGCCAAGGATCAGAACGAAGGTGGCAATGGCGATGGCAATGATCTTCAGCCCCGCCTTTTTGCGCGGTTCGATCAACACGGTGTGGCACCGTTCGCACACCGCCTTCTCGCCAACCTTGGGCACCTTGAGGTGATACACGGCGTCGCATTGGGGGCAGACGATGATCTCCTCCAGATTGACGGATGGTGCAGGGTCGACGGTGTCTTTCATCCCCTTGGTATAAAGGAGATCACAAACCGTGTGTATCGAATTCTGGACACGAAAAATTCATTCTCGGCATCGGCGGAATCCCGTCAATGCAGGTTCCAGCGCTGGAACATTCGCGCAGTGTCTTTGTTGTGTCGGTGAAGATAGCGAACATGAAAGGAGCTTTCTAATGACACAGATCACAGACGCGAAAATTCTGATCCTATCCACCAATGGTTTCGAGCAATCCGAGCTGGAGCGCCCGTTGAATGACCTCAAGGCCAAAGGGGCCACGGTGCATGTTGCCACCCCTGATGGCAAAGACATCAAGGGCTGGGACAAAGACGACTGGGGCAACACAGTTGCTGCCGACAAAGCCCTGTCGGATGTCACTGTTGATGACTACGACGCGATTGTCCTGCCCGGCGGTCAGATCAACCCCGACCTACTGCGCGCCAACAAGGACGCCGTATCGCTGATCAAAAGCTTTGCTGACGCGGGCAAGACCGTTGCCGCGATCTGCCACGCCCCTTGGCTGCTGATCGAAGCAGGCATTATCAAAGGCCGCGCCGCAACCTCCTACGCCTCAATCGCGACGGATGTGAAAAACGCCGGTGCGCATTACGAGGACAGCGAAGTCGTCGTGGACCAAGGCATCATCACCAGCCGCTCCCCGGAAGATCTGGATGCGTTTATCGCCAAGATCGTCGAGGAAGTCGAAGAAGGTGAACACAACCGCAAAGCCGCTTAAATCCGGCGACAGCGAAACACAAAGGCGGGGTATGTGCCCCGCCTTTTTCATGTGCAGGGATAGAGTTACGCCACAACCCCCGGCATCAGGACGTTGCGCGACCCTTCCTCGAACGCGTCCAGCTTCTGATGCCAGACGGTTCCGGGCCAGCGATGCTCCATCTCGCGTTTGCGGGGGCGATAGACAGCGGTATAAAGCGTGCCGAAGCCTGCGTTGAACTGGTGCGAATAGAGCGGCGGTTTCAGGAACGTGTTGATGAATTTCTCTTCCGGATCACGGTGGAACCGCAACCGTTGCAGCAGATATCTCTCGCGTTCAACCGTCGCCGTAAAGCGCGCATGGCTGATCCATTCGACGTTTTCCTGATGGTTGGTCGCCACCGCTGCCTTGGTGATGATCGCAGGCCGGTCCGGTGCCATCAGCGCCGTCAGATACTTGCGTTTGCGGTCCAGCACGGTGACGTTATAGCTCATGTGGGTCGGCACACGTGCCAGAATTTCGCCCGCTTGCTCGGCAGTCTCGCAGGTTTGCAGCACATAGCGCAGGATCAGCGGCACGCCAAAGCCCACCCCCACCACACGACGGCCCCCAAAGGTGAGCGAGATCGACAGCCCCGCATCGTTCACCCCGTCTACAAGCCCGAACAACCCGTCAGAGGTGCCCATCACGCGGCGCCCCTTCCAGCCGGTGTGCAGCACCAGACTGTCGAAAGCATTGGTGTTATAGTCATAATTGCGCACCATGACAGGTTCCTTGCCGCCCCAGACCGCCTGACTACATCCCGACAGATAGGGCGGCGGGCAGTAAAAGCTCAGGAACCTTGCCGCCAGATCACCCCCGCCCGCCTGATCACATAGATCTTCGTACAGCGGGATGAGGTCGGGCATATGCGCCTTGAGCGCACGACGACATTCGGCATAGGTCGGGCGCGCGGGCTCGCCCTCCTTCAGCCACCATTTACGGTAGTGAGGCCAGTATTCGGCGAAAAGCCCGGCCCATTTGGGACCGGGCAATTCTTCTGAAATGGCACGCCACAGCATGTGCTGCCCTTTCGGTGCTTAGAGGATTTTGAACGCCGGATCAGACATCGCCGGACCCGCCTCTGCGACGGGCAGAGGACGACCGTTCACCGATTGCTTGATCCCGTGAATCCACTTTTTCGCGCGCTCATTCAACTGAAAAGACTTCGTCATCGACCGACCGCGGGTCACAAGGATGCCAATATCGGCCCCTTCATAGCGGTAATCACCCGGTTGCAGGATGCGCAGGAAGAACGCTTCGTTCTCGGATTCCACGGCGCGACGGTGATAATCGAAACGGTCGAACACAACGCGGCCATCTTCCAGCATCTTGTAAATGCCTGTCTCGGGCGCTTCGGTGCAGATATCGACGCTGTCTTCGGTGTGTTTAATAACCATCTGGCTCCAGCCGTCGATCATCTCGGGGTCGGCCCAACGGTTGTTCAGCTCTTCTACATCCAGATTGAACTTCTTCTTGCTGAATTCCAGCAGGTGGAACAGGAACAAGGGCGCATCCGCATGGGCAAAGGCCGCGTGGTTCGTCATCGACGACGCGCCCGTGATGCGCGGGTTCAACTCGCCGAGCCAGATGTCACCGGTCTTTTTGTCGATCAGGAAGTCGAGCTCGAAATAGCCACGATAGCCTTCCTTGCGCAGCTGTTCGCCGAACTTATAGGTCAGCTCGCGCGCTTTCTGACGGACCTTGGGCGGGAAGGCTGTCGACAGGATTTCATTGCCACACCAGCCCCCGCGATAGGGCGTCAGATCCTTGAACCCGACCAGTTCCGTCATCAAGGGGCCAACGATCGTGCCTTCTTTGGTGGCACAAGCCTCGATCGCGGAACCGCGGCAGTCGATCCGCTTCATGATCTTGATCTCGCCCTCGCCGACGATCTCGGATTCATGACGGCGGAAGTCAGCTTCGGACTTGATAAAGAACGTGGTGTGGCCACTGTCACCAAAGGCGGATTGCAGCACCAGATCATGGCCGATCCCGGCCTTCTCGCAGGTCTTCTTGAGGTCTTCGTAATCCTTGACCTCGGCCAGCACGTTCGGCACCGACGGCACACCGGCCTTGTTGCCGATCCGCACGGTTTCGATCTTGTTGTCCATCTTTTGGCGTAGCTTGGCCTTGGGGAACCAGACATCCGCCCCCAGCTCTTTCGACAGGCGTTCGGTTTCCTCGTCGAACATCAGGAACACGAACTTGGGCTTGCCACCGCGCCGCTTGACGAAATCGATGACTTCTTTGTGCTGCAACAGATAGTTGTTGATGTCTTCGATGCTCTGGAATTCAGCGTGGGGCTGTTCCGAGGGGCAGAACACATTGGGGTGCTTGCCGCCGTAGCAGTCGATGTAGCAGATATACTTAAAGTTTTTCACCCACTCATCGAGACCAAGAAGGTTAAAGTTCGTGGCCGAGATAAAGTAAACAGGGTCTTCGTTACGGTGAAAGAACCGACGAATTTCCGAGATATTCTTGAGAACAGTCGTTGCCATGATATTTGGTCCTTTGCTTAATCTTAGTCAGGTGAAGACGACAGGTTTTTCTTGCGCACCCGTTTCAGCGCCGCATCCGTAAAGACGCGCAGCCCCAGATCGGGGCGGTAACCGTGGATTTCGCTGACGTCCAAATTCCGCATGAACGACAGGATTTCCTGGCTTACCACCTGTCCGGGGACAAGGATGGGAAAGCCGGGGGGATAGGGGATGATAAAGCTGGCGGACACGACCGTCTGATTGGCGTCCATCGCCTCTTTCAGCGTGCCGTTCAGCTCCAGGTAATCGGTGTTCTTCTCGTCATAAGCGAGGAAGAACGCCGTGCGGATATCCCCTTCGGAGGTGACGTCGTCGTTGCGGAAGGCCTCGTGGAAGCGGCTGAAGTCCGGCAGCGGCGGGTAGTTCTCCATCAGGTTGGCGACGCGGTTGTCGAAAGACCGACGCTCCATCTTGCTGGCGTCATCCAGACGGTCATCCAGCGATTTCGCGATCTCGACCAGCACCTCGATCAGATAGGCGACGCTGGACCGCGTGGTGCCGATATTGGTCATGAACAAGACCGTGTTGCGCGAGGTCTTGTTGATCTGGATGCCGTATTTATCCATCAGGATATCGGTCTTGAACGTGTCACCGTCCCAGCCCGTCCCGCCGACCAGCAGCGTCACACGGCTGGCATCAAGGACGAATTGGTCCTTCTCCCAGCAGTCCCACATATCGGTCCAGCCCTGTTCCTGATGGTAATAGCTGGTCACCCCGCTTTCACGGTATTCCTCGGGGATCATGTCGCCCGCTGTCAGCACCTTGAAGTATTTGCTCAGCAGCGGGTGGTCGGCAATCGCACGACGCATGGACAAAGCGGCCTCGATCTGGCGCTGCACGAATTCGAAGCCTTCAAGCTCTACCTGTCGTCGGCCCACATCCAGCGAGGCGATGATCTGGTAGTTCGGCGAGGTCGAGGTATGGGTCATATAGGCTTCGTGGAAGCTTTGTTCGACCTCGCCTTTAAAGTCCTGATCATTCACGTGAATCATCGACCCCTGCCGCAGGGAGGTCAGCGTTTTATGGGTCGATTGCGTGGTATAGACCCGCACCCTCGAATCCGGCGCAGGGATCAAACGCGTGTTCAGCAGCGTCTCGTCGTCGGCATCCTTCAGTTCAGCCTGCTGCTTTTCATAGGCGATGCGGTGGTCGTCCGACTTGAACCGCGCGCGCAGCGTATTGGCTGCGTTCATGCCCGTACGCTGGCGATAGGTCGGGTTGAAACGGGCAAAAGCGAACCACGCCTCGTCCCACAGGAAAATGAGGTCAGGCTTGATCGCCAGACATTCCTCCATCACCCGTTCGACGTTATAGACCAGCCCGTCAAAGGTGCAGTTTGTCAGCAGCAACATGCGCACCTGATCCAGCTTGCCCGCGGCCTTGAGCGCCAGAAGCTGATGCTTGATCTCGCGCAGGGGCACGGCACCGTACATCGAATATTCATTCAGCGGATAGCTATCAAGATAGCACACCTGCGCCCCCGCCAGCACCATCCCGTAGTGGTGGGATTTGTGGCAATCGCGGTCGACCAGCACGATGTCACCGGGGCGCACCAGAGCCTGCACCACGATCTTGTTGCAGGTAGAAGTGCCATTGGTGGCAAAGAAGGTTTGCTTGGACCCGAAGGCGCGGCTGGCAAGCTCTTGCGCCTCTTTGATCGGCCCGTGGGGTTCAAGCAAGCTGTCCAGCCCGCCCGAGGTGGCAGAGGTTTCGGCCAAAAAGATGTTCGGCCCGTAGAAGGCGCCCATGTCCTGAATCCAATGCGACCGCGTGATCGACTTGCCGCGGCTGATCGGCATCGCGTGGAAAACGCCCGTGGGCTGTTTGGAATATTCGACAAGCGCCGTGAAGAACGGCGATTTGTTCCGCGCCTGCACCCCGCGCAGAATGTTCAGGTGCAGCTCCATAAAGTCTTCTTGGTTGTAAAAGACCCGACGGCAGATCCCCAGATCCAGACCCGCGATATCCTCGACCGACCGTTCGGTCACCAGATAGGCGTCGAGCTCGGGGCGAACCTTGGCGATCATCCGGCAAAGCTCGGGGCCGTAGTTTTCGGGCTGTAGCTTGTCGATCTCTTCTTGCCCGCCGGCGCGGGCGAGGTAGCGGACCAGTATCGTCTCGTCCATCTTGGACTTGAGCGTCAGCCCCGGGCGCACCACGATGGCCTGGATATTGTGGTTGAACAGCACCGCGATCAGCGCGTCTTCGATGGATTTGACCACCACGGCTTCGTAGTGGAACGGGTCTTCGGGGCGGCGCATCCGGCTGACGTTGGATTTCAGCCAGCGCTCTTGCTGGTCGTTCACATCATCGACGATCAGCACTTCGAAATACGGTTTGGTCAGCGCCCGCGCCTCGGGAGAGAGCATCGCCTCGTCGTCATGTTCGTCGTGATCGATGCTGTCGCGTTCCAGCGGGATGGTGCGACGGCGATAGGCCCCTGTTGTCAGCGCCCGCGTGATACGGTTCACCGCAAAGGCCATGTCGTCAAAGCTGTTGTTATTCAGCATCCGCTGCAGGTGTTCGAACGCCGCCATGCCCGGAAAGGCCCAATAGGGTTCGATCAGCGAGAGGGAGTCAAACAGCGCGGCGCATTTGCTGCGCAGGGCTTCGATTTCCTTGGCTGTGGTGGCGCGGGTCAGGCCGCTCGCCGCTTCACGCAGCGCGCTCCATCGGTCGGACCTCAGCTGAATTGCCGACGAATAATCGTTCATAGAATGCATCAATCGTACTCCGCTTTGGGCGGTCGACTGCTGCATCCCGGTGTCCGGCACTTTTGAAAAGCGCCGGACCTGAACGCCGCAGCCTAGCCGCTAGATGTCGGCCCGCTGCCCGGCAGATCACCGGGCTTTACGGGTGGATTTGGTGTCGCTGCAGCCGGAGCCACAGGTGTTTCGGCAGGGGCCGTGATATTGGCAGTCCCCGCCGTTGGATTTGGTAGCGGTTCGGGGGCAAAGCCCGGCTGAACCGCAGGTGTCGTTGTTTCATGCCCTTTGAACACGGGCGCATCCGGTACCCGCTGCGCGGGCACATCGACGTGCAGACCAGCGCGGGTCCCCTGATGAGGCACCTCAAGCGGGCCAAGCGTGTTCAGATAGGCGTCCGTCCCGCTGGAACGGTCATAGATCGAGAAGTCGGTAGACCGGTCGCGGAAAGATTTAAGTACCTGCCCCAGACCCTTCATGCCGGTTTCGCGCTGACGACGCACCATCGACAGATCGACTTCGATCGGGAACATGTCTTCCTGACCGGCGGACTGGTGCAGGACCATCGATGTCGGATCGACGACCAGCGATTTGCCGACGCCACCTGCGCCCAAACCGTTGACCGCAAAGACATAGCACTGGAACTGCGCCGCGGTCGCGCGGGCAATCGCCAGCTCTGCGTCGCGGTCGGTGGTGCCGGTCAGAACCGGTGTCAGCAGAACCTCGACGCCTTGGCTGGTCAGCTGGCGCGTGGTTTCGGGGAACCACATGTCATAGCAGATCGACAAGCCGAAACGCCCGACTTCCGGCACGTCGAAAACACAGAATTCGGTGCCTGCCGCAATGCCGGATTCATAGGGCCGGAACGGGAACATCTTGGCGTAGCGGCGGATGATTTCGCCCTCGGGGTTGATCACAACGGCGGTGTTGTACACGCGCCCGTCCTCGGGGTTCTTGAGGAACATGGAGCCGGGGATCAGCCAGACACGGTGCTTGCGCGCAGCGGCCTGAAACACCTCGAGCGTTTCATTCTCGGGGGGCAATGCAAACCGGTCAAGCGGGCCAAAGGGGGCCAGCTCGGAAAACAGGACCATCTGGGTCCAGGGAAAACGCGCCATCAGGATGTCCAGTCGCTGGATCATGCCATCGACGTTGGACTCCAGCGCGTTGACGTACATCTGCACGCCTGCAATCGCAAAAGGTGTCATAACTTGTCACTCCGTCCAAACGGGCGGAAGGGGCCGGAAATACTCCGCCCATACGCCCAAGGTGACAAGTCCATACCCCCATTGTTGGGAATATTAAACACGTGACGTGATGGCGAACCCACCGTCATTTGCATGGCTTCTATGCGTAACATGCACAAACTAATCTGTTACACCACCGCTGCTTTGCGGGCCGCACGTGCATTGCGGCCCCGTTGCATGACGACCACGAGGGCCAGCAACAACAGCGCGGGGATAAACATCCAGTATTTACTTGGGGTTGCGACGGGTTTGAGCACGCGCAGCACCTCTTGGTCCCAATCCAGACCCGCCGATTGCGCGGCAGAGTTGTACGAAACGTCGTCGATGAACATCTGGTCGCCCTCGACACGGGTAATCACGCCGGCAGCCTCCAGCCGTTCTTCGCCCGTGGTGCCTTCGTTGATTGGCAGAAGGGCGACAAATTCGATCGGATCACCCAGATCATTGATACCGGCGACGCGCAGGCGCAGATCCTCACCAAGCGGTGTGTCGGCCGCGGCCTGCACAATCTCGGCCGGTGCTTCTTCGGTATAGGGCGGAAAGACCATATCCATCCAGAAACCGGGCCGGAACAGGGTAAAGGCGATCAGCAAGAGGGCAATCGTCTCGTAGAAGCGGTTTCGCGCAAGGAACCAGCCCTGGGTCGCCGCTGCAAACAACAGCATCGCAAAGGTCGCGACAATGAAGACGAATATACCCTGCACCATCGTCACATCAATCAACAGCAGTTCGGTGTTGAAGATGAACAGGAACGGCAGCGCCGCCGTCCGCAAGCTGTAGAAGAACGCGACGACACCGGTCTTGATCGGATCCCCACCGGACACAGCCGCGGCGGCAAAGCTCGCCAGCCCGACCGGAGGCGTCACATCAGCCATGATGCCAAAGTAGAATACGAACAGGTGCACCGCGATCAGCGGCACGATCAGACCGTTCTGCTGCCCCAGTGTCACAATGACAGGTGCCAGCAGGGCCGACACAACGATATAGTTTGCCGTTGTCGGCAACCCCATCCCAAGGATCAGCGACAGGATCGCGGTCAGGAACAGGATCGCAAGGATATTGCCGCCCGACAGAACCTCGACCACATCGGCAAGCGCCGACCCAACGCCGGTCTGGCTGACCACGCCCACGATGATACCAGCGGTCGCGGTGGCGATACCGATACCGATCATGTTGCGCGCCCCGACGACCAAGCCGTCGATCAGGTCACGCACCCCCGCGACCACATCATTGGCAAACTGGCTTTCGCCCCGGAAAATCGCCATCAGCGGACGCTGTGTCACGAGGATAAAGATCATGTAGGTCGTGGCCCAGAACGCCGACAGGCCAGGGGACAGACGATCCACCATCAAGGCCCAGACCAGAACGACAATCGGCAGGATAAAGTGCAGGCCCGACCGCACCGTTGGACCAGGCAAGGGCAAACGCGTCACCGGCTCGTTCGGATCATCCAGTACCAGCGGCTCTTCCTTCGACCCGATATACAGCAGACCGGCATAGACCGCGGTCAGCAAGGCAAAGATGATATAGCCCGCGCTGTTGGGGAAGGCAGGACGCAGCCAGCCCATGCCATAGTAGACAGCGAAGCTCAGCGCGCAGATGCAGGCGATGATAAAGGCGGACACCAGCAAGCGCTGCACAATCGGCTTGGGCGTATAGGGGCGTTCCAACCCGACCATACCGGCCTTCAGCGCTTCGAGGTGCACAATATACACCAGCGCGATGTAAGAGATCACCGCGGGCAGAAACGCGTGTTTCACCACATCAAAATAGGGGATGCCCACATATTCAACCATCAGGAAGGCCGCGGCCCCCATGACGGGCGGCATGATCTGACCATTGACCGAAGACGCAACCTCGACCGCGCCGGCCTTTTCAGAGCTGAACCCCACCTTTTTCATCAGGGGAATGGTAAATGTCCCCGTGGTCACGACGTTGGCGATAGAGGAGCCAGAGATCAGCCCCGTCATGGCAGAGGACACCACAGCAGCCTTCGCAGGCCCGCCTTTCATGTGGCCCATCATGCTGAAAGCGACCTGGATGAAATAGTTACCGGCACCGGCCTTATCCAGCAGCGCGCCGAACAGGACGAAGAGGAATACGAAAGACGTCGACACACCAAGCGCGATGCCGAACACACCTTCGGTGGTGATCCACTGGTGGTTCACAATCTCGGAAAGCGAGTTACCCTTATGCGCGATGATATCCGGCATCATCGGCCCCAAGACGTTGTAGACAAGGAAGACCGACGCAACGATCATCAGCGCGGGTCCAAGGGCGCGGCGCGTTGCCTCTAGCAGGATCATGATGCCGATCACGAAAACAACCGTATCTTGCATGTTCGGCGCACCGACACGGCCCGAGATTTCGCGATAATATACAAACAGATACAACGCAGCGGCCGCGCCAACCAGCGCCAAGGCCCATTCCCACAAGGGGATACGGTCTTTGGGCGATCCAAGCACGACACATGCGACAATGACGATGGCGACCAGCGGGATCCACCAGGTCGGCGTGCCGTCTTTGGCCGCGACCATGAACAGATAGGCCAGCACGACGGGCACGATAATTCCCAGCCCCAGCTGCACCTTGGTGCGCGCGGCGGGGAAGGCGGCGATGCCAAGGAAGATAGCAAAGGCCAGATGGATTGACCGGGCTTCGGTATCGTTAAAAACACCCCAGCCGAAAACAAAAGGAAGCGGGGAGGCGATCCACAGCTGGAAAAGCGACCACGCCAGCGCGGTCAACGCCAGAAAGACGCCAACGCTTCCGGTCGCTGACCTGCCGCCCGTGTCCGAAGACGCGACAAGTTCGTCCAGTTCGCTTTGGCTCAGCCCGCCTTTTCCGGCGGCTTCGGCTTCTACAGCGGCGGCTTGGTGTTGATCGTTCTGTGACATCTTCGTCCCCTTGGTGGCCCCGTATCAGGACAGGTGCACGTTTATTGTCGGTCGACTGCGGTCGTTGCCGCAGGATGCGAACGCGAGGCCCTCCTCGCGTTCGCGAATGGTCAAGCGGCGGGCTTATTCAATCCAGCCACGCTCTTTGTAGTACTTCGCCGCACCATCATGAAGAGGGGCGGACAGACCGTCCTTGATCATCTCTTCTTCTTTGAGGTTCTCAAACGCGGGGTGCAGCTTTTTGAAGCGGTCAAAGTTGTCGAACACAGCTTTTACAACTTCGTACACGACTTCCTCGTCCACATCAGCGGAGGTCACAAAGGTCGCTTTCACGCCGAATGTTTTCACATCCGCGTCGGTGCCTTTGTACATGCCACCGGGGATGGTGGAGTATGCGTAGAAGGGGTTATCGGCGACCAGCTTGTCGATCGCTTCGCCTTCAACCGGCACCAGCTTGGCGTCGACGGTGGACACGGCTTCCTGGATCGACCCGTTGGGGTGGCCCACGGTGTAGATGATCGCGTCGACCTTGTTATCGCCCAAAGCGGCGGCCTGTTCGGCTGGCTTCAGCTCGGATGCGAGCGCGAAGTCATCCATGGTCCAGCCTTTGGCGTCCAGAACGACTTCCATCGTGGCGCGCTGACCGGAACCGGGGTTACCGACGTTGACGCGTTTGCCTTTCAGGTCGTCAAAGCTTTCGATGCCGGAATCGGCACGCGCGATGACGTTGAAGGGTTCGGCGTGTACAGAGAAGACCGCGCGCTCTTTGTCGAACTTGTCGCCTTCGAACTGCGAAGACCCGTTGTACGCGTGGAACTGCCAGTCGGACTGGGCAACACCCATGTCCATGTCACCCGCCTTGATGGCGTTGATGTTGGCGATGGAACCACCGGTGGACGGAGCGGTACATTTCAGGCCGGTTTTGGCGCTGTCACGGTTTACCAAGCGGCAGATCGACTGACCCACGACAAAGTAGACGCCGGTCTGGCCGCCGGTCCCGATGGTGATGAATTTCTCCTGCGCGGTGGCGGCGGTACCCGCGACCAGTGCAGAGGCGATGGCGATGGACTTGAAAATAGTCATTTGAAGTCTCCCAACTTAATTGTCTGAACACACGTCATTGATGCGCATGCTCTCCGTCATGGTTGAAATGAGCGCAGATATTCCGAAGCAAAACAAGCTGATTTATTGCGATTTTTCCCCGAAATAATGCTCTGACCCTGTGCGAATCGCGGCGTGAAATCATGAATTATTTTCACTATGCGGTACACATGGCCCCCGTCATTTAGGGGACGCGGATGGTAAATCGCAACGCGAAAAACGATGTAATAAACTGATTTTCCATATTTATTTCACTTCCCCCAATCCCGTGCCTAAAAATACTAGCGCGCAGCGGCACAAAATCAAAACTGCGGGCCGGAATATGTGCCGGACATCTGCCTTCGCCGCGCGGTACTTTCGGGTTATTTGTGCTATATAACCGAAAAAGCAGCGATTTTCGACCCAGACGCGCCAGCAGGAGCCCCACATGAAAGCACTCAAATCCCTCGGCCGCTTTGGCCTTTTTGCGACTGTCGTCGTCCTTTTCGGCGCGTTCGCGATGCTCACAGCGCTGTGGTCGTGGTGGATGGTTCTCCCGTCGGTGATCTTCGGCATCCTCGCGGTGATGGGGGTGTACGACCTGATCCAGACCAAACATTCGATCCTGCGCAACTATCCGGTGCTGGGACACATGCGGTTTTTCTTTGAAGGTATCCGCCCGGAAATCAGGCAGTATCTGATTGAATCCGATCAGGACGAAGAGCCGTTCAGCCGTGATGACCGGTCGCTGGTCTATCAACGCGCCAAAGGCGTGGAAGACGCACGGCCTTTTGGCACGCGGATGCGGGTCTATGATGCGGGGTATTCATGGGTCACCCATTCGGTCCAGCCGGTCCATATCACCGACACGGATTTTCGCGTGACCATTGGCAACAAGGACTGCAAGCAGCCCTATGACGCGTCGATCTACAATATCTCGGCGATGAGCTTTGGGTCGCTGTCGGCAAATGCGATCAGCGCCCTGAACAAGGGGGCCAAGATGGGCCAGTTCGCCCATGACACCGGCGAAGGCGGGATCAGCCGCTATCACCGCGAGGGGGGCGGCGACCTGATCTATGAAATCGGGTCGGGCTATTTTGGCTGCCGTACAGAAGACGGGCAGTTCGACCCCGACAAATTCAAGGAGCAGGCCGCAAGCGACCAGATCAAGATGATCGAGCTTAAGTTGAGCCAGGGTGCCAAACCCGGTCACGGTGGCATGCTGCCCGCGTCGAAGATCAGTGCCGAGATCGCGGCGGCACGGGGCATCCCGATGGGGCACGATTGCATCTCGCCCGCCGCCCATTCGGCGTTCACCTCTCCTGTGCAGATGATGGAGTTTCTGGGCAAGCTGCGCGATCTGTCGGGCGGCAAGCCTGTGGGGTTCAAGCTGTGCATCGGCCACCAGCGTGAATTCATGTGTATGGTCAAGGCGATGCTGGATACGGGGATCGTGCCTGACTTCATCGTCGTCGACGGCACCGAAGGCGGCACGGGCGCTGCCCCGCTTGAATTCGCCAACCACGTCGGCATGCCGATGGTCGAGGGGCTGACCTTTGTGCACAACACCCTGCGCGGTGCCGGCATCCGCGATAAGGTGAAACTGGGCGCGGCGGGCAAAGTCGTATCGGCCTTTGATATCGCCCGTGCGCTGGCTTTGGGCGCGGATTGGTGCAACTCCGCCCGCGGGTTCATGTTTGCGGTGGGCTGTATCCAGGCGCAAGCGTGCCACACCAATCACTGCCCCGTCGGCGTCGCGACCCAAGACCCCACCCGCCAGCGCGCCTTGGATGTGGATGACAAAAGCCAGCGTGTCGCGCGGTTCCACCGCAATACGCTGATAGCCTTGGGCGAGATGACAGGTGCCGCCGGTCTAGAGCACCCCAGCGATTTCCTACCCCGCCATATGATGATGCGGCAAAGCGATAACAGCATGGTGCAGGGTGATCAGGTCTATGGCTACCTGCCCGAAGGCTATCTGCTGGATGATCAATCGCCCGACTATAACGGCAATAAAACCCGTTGGGCGCGGGCGCAGGCCGACAGCTTTGTACCGTTTGATTAAACGCGCCCAAGACCGGAAACACAAAAGGCGCGCAGGTTTCCCGGCGCGCCTTTCATTATGACGACAGAGCTTATTTTGCTTCTTCGGCGACCGCGGCAGCGACGGAGGCTTCGAAAATCCCAAGCCCCTCTTCGATGATCGCATCCGACGCGGTCAGCGGCACCATCACACGCACGGCATTGCCCTGCATGCCACAGCTCAGCAGCAGCAGACCGCGCTTGAGCGCGTGCGCAATAACACGTTTGGTGAAATCACCGTCCGGTGTCGCCGTGTCAAAGTCGGTCACAAACTCGACCGCGACCATCGCACCCAGACCGCGGATATCCCACATGCGGAAAGGTGCAGAGCGTGCGCCGATCTCGGCAAAGCGCGCCTTGAGGTGTTCACCCATGTCCAGCGACCGCTGCAGCAGGCCTTCTTCCTCGATCGCCTCGATCGCGGCAAGCGCTGCGGCACAGGCGACGGGGTTGCCGCCGTAGGTGCCACCCAACCCGCCGGGGATCATCGCGTCCATCACATCAGCGCGGCCAATGACACCCGCCAGTGGATAGCCACCCGCCATCGACTTTGCGACGGTGATCAGATCGGGGGTAACGCCGGAGTGTTCGATGGCGAACCATTTGCCGGTCCGGCCAAAGCCCGCCTGCACTTCGTCGGCGATCAGCATGATACCGTGCTGGTCACAGATCTCGCGCAGCTGGTGCATCATCTCGAAGGGCACGGGGGTATAACCACCCTCGCCCAAGACGGGCTCGATGATGATGGCGGCCACACGTTCGGGCTGCGCATCGGTCAGGAAGAGGTTCTTCAGGCCGGTGATCGCATCCTCGACCGTGATCCCGTCGCGGGGCGATGGGAAAGGCGCGCGGAAGATATCGGACGGGAAGGGACCCACGTCTTTTTTGTAAGGAGAGATTTTCCCCGTCATCCCCAACGTCAGCAGCGTGCGCCCGTGGTAGCCGCCGGTAAAGGCGATCACACCGGGGCGGCCGGTTGCAGCCCGCGCGATCTTGACCGCGTTTTCCACCGCCTCGGCACCGGTTGTGACCAGCAGCGTTTTCTTGGGCGCGTCACCGGGGGCCAGCGCGTTCAGCTTTTCCGCTAGTTCGATATAGGGGGCGTAGGGCACAACCTGAAAGCTGGTGTGCGTGTATTGGTCTTCCTGCGCCTTGGCTGCCGCGATCACCTTGGGGTGACGGTGGCCGGTGTTCAGCACGCCGATGCCGCCAACGAAGTCGATGTAGCGGTTGCCATCCACGTCCCAAAGTTCCGCGTTCTCGGCGTATTTCGCATAGATCGGCGCCGCAGAGGCAACGCCACGTGGAACAGCCTGTTCACGGCGGGCGATCAACTGAGCGTTGGTTTCGACAGATACATTTGCATCGAGCATGTCGGGCACGACGCTGCTTTTTGCCGGTTTCTTTGCAGCGGCCTTGCGCGGCTGCTTTTTGACAGTACTAGGCATATACAAATCCTCTTGTTGAAACGCGACCCGCGTTTAAAATCCTCTTATTGCGTTTAATTTAATTGTCAATATAGATTTGCCTCAGCGCGCGTCAGTTGAATCGGCTGCGCCAAAATTTGCCTGTGATCGCACCAAGATACGGGTTAGGAAGCTGACAGAAATAATCCGGGGACCGGACGTGGACATAGGTCAAAGACTAAGATCGATTCGAGAAGAACGCGGCCTGTCTCAGCGCGAACTGGCGACCAAGGCAGGGCTGACCAATGGCACCATCTCCCTGATCGAGAAGAACAAGACGAGCCCCTCGGTCGCGTCTTTGAAAAGCCTGCTGGACGCGATCCCGATCAGCATGGCTGAATTCTTTTCAACGCTGGAAGATACGCAATCGCCCAAGGTCTTTTACCGCGAGAGTGAGTTTACCAAAGTCTCCCCAACCTATGACGGTCAGGTGTCATTGCGCCAGCTTGGCAATGCGGAGCAACACTCCTTGCAGGTGCTGCACGAAACCTACCCGCCCGGCGCGGATACAGGCCCCGAACTGCTGGTGCATGAGGGCGAAGAAGCTGGTGTCGTTATTTCCGGAGAGATCGAGGTGACGGTCGATGATGCCGTCGCCGTGCTGGCACCGGGGGATGGCTATCTTTTTGACAGCCGCTTGCCGCACCGGTTCAGAAACATCGGCGACGTACAATGCATTGTCGTAAGTGCATGTACGCCGCCGAGTTTTTGAATTCGTTTTCTTGACGTGCGGATGGCCCGCACTAAACCTTTGATTATCGTTCGTCGTCGCGCCGGGAATGGCTATGCAATGACGATCTTTGGCGCTTTTTCTCTTCGCTGCCCCGTTGCGTGGTCAGCGAAACGATAGCGATTGCGGCCAAAGCGAGAATCAAAAATGAAGCGATAAACAAATCTGTCGTCATTGATGCCTCCTGTTCGCTTGTGTGGCTCGTTCAGGAGACTAACAGCCCACGGGTCACATGGTTCCACAGGCTGGAGGGCGCAATTGCTGCATTGCAGAGTTTGCGCGGCGCTTTGCTGAGACGGCGAATGTCGCCTGACATACGCAATCGGGACCACATCCATCGCGAAACCACCGAAAGTCCCATGAATCCCGCAGGTTGAACCCCAACAGGCCCCGCTCGCCGGGACGCGAAGGATTCACCGCCGACATACTGAAAATAAATTTAATTTTACCGAGTTTTCTGCGCCGAACCCTCAGTAGTCGTAGACTTCTTTCGCCTGCAGCGGCACGTGGAATTCAACGCTCAGCGTATAGGTGCCCTCTTCATCGATGATCTCTACCTGCCCGTTCAACTGACGCGAGAACGCGTTGATCAACCGAGAACCAAGGCCGGTCCCTGCTTCGGGATCAATATTGCCGGTGGTGTTCTTAACAAACAGCAATGCCATTTCCGGCTGGGTATGAGACAGGCTTACCTCGATATGTCCCTTTGCCTTGCCGTCGGCGGCGACATATTTCAGCGCATTGGTAATCGCCTCGGACACCAGCAACGTCAGCGGTGCGGCGTCGTCGGGGTCAAGCTGAACCGCCTCGTAGTTTTGCGACACCGTCACGCCAGAGCCGGACGGCAGACCTACGCTAAGGAGCTGGTTCACGATCTCATGCATGAGCGCGCCACCGTCGACGCGGGTCAGGTTGTCGTTCTGGTAAAGGCTTTTGTGCACTGTCGCGAGGCTGAGTATCCGGTCCTGCAAACGCTGCAACACGCGTTTCGCATCCGATGTGGTCGCCTGACGGATCTGCATGTTCATGATAGAAGAGATCAGCTGAAGGTTATTCTTCACCCGGTGATGCACTTCTTTCAGCAGAATATTCTTTTGGCGCAGGTTGTCTTCTAGCGACGCTTCATCCCGCAGGATCGATTCCGCCATACCGACAAAGGCATGCTCCATATTCACGATCTCGGTCGGGACGACACCCCCCAAGGGCGTGCGCGGCAAGGTTCTGTTCAACGCGAAATGGCGCATCTGCCGACCAAGTTTGCGGATGTGTTTAATGGCCAGACGGTTCAGCGCCCAGAAGGCCACGACAAGGCTTGCCAGCCACATCGCCACTGGCAGCACGAAGCTAAGCGTTGTCATCGCCCCCGCCTGAAGCAGCGGGGAATCCTCGGGCCAGACGCTCATGGCGTAGGCAACACCGGGGACGATGGGCAAAACGGCATAGACGCGGTCCTGCCCTTGCTGGTTGGTATCATGGAAGACGCGACCAGACTGGCCCACATACCATTTCAACGCGGCAAAGGAGGGCAGCTCTTGCTCGGCCGCTTCAACGCCATTTTTGGTCGTCAGGATGTCGCCCTGCGCGTTGAAGGTCAGCATCGCGATCGGCTGCGACCCTGTCTCGGGCACCGGTGCGTCGTGAAAAACCTTTTCGGGAATGGACAGGTTGATAAAGCCGATCAGCTCTTCTTCCACCTTAAGCGGGTTGGTGACGATCAGCACCGGTTCCTTGCTTTGCGCCGGCGTGCTGGTGACATTCGCCATGCGACTTTTGTGTTCGATCATCTTCTGAAATACAGGCCGGTCCGACACGTTTCCTGAAACGCCTGTCGACACACAATCCATCCGCCCGTCGTTTTGGATGAAGCTTGCGACTGTATAAAGGTCGGAGGATCGCTGATATTCCCGCATGAAAGCGCTGCAGGATACATTGTCAGACTTGATCAGTTTGACCACGGACGCCAAAGCCGCCGCTGCGCCGAACGCTTCCTGAATGGTGCCGCTTTCCTTCGCCGACGCTTGCTCTGTAATGGCAAGCAGCGACAGTTCGGCATTCTCGAGGTTCTGCTCCGCAATCTCTCGAGTCTGCACAACGGCGATCAAACCGATGGGCAGCAACGCAAGCGATAGAAAAAGCAGCACGCGAAACGCGAGGCCACGAAAGATATTTGTGGACAGAAACCCCGACGTCACGATCAGAAAGAAGACACTTTAGATGCCGAGATAACCGACATCGTCGCATCATCCGTCATTTCGAGGCTTTCGTCATCGCGCAGGCCCATCAGCTCAGCCAGCCGCGCACGGGCACGGTTCGTCCGGCTTTTGATCGTACCGACGGCAACACCACACATCTCGGCGGCTTCCTCGTAGGAAAAGCCCGATGCACCGACCAGCAGCAATGCTTCGCGCTGTTCGTCTTTCAGCAAACCCAGAGCTTTGCGGAAATCGGTCATTTGCATATGCCCGTCATGCGCCGGCTTTTCGGCAAGGCTTTCGGTGAACACACCATCCACATCAGCGACCTCGCGGTTGGCTTTACGACGGGAAGAATAATAGGTGTTCCGCAAAATTGTGAAGAGCCAAGCGCGCATATTTGTGCCGACTTCAAATTTTTCGATGTTGGTCCAGGCTTTGACCAGAGTATCCTGAACCATGTCATCCGCGACGGCACCGTTCCGGGTCAGGCTGATGGCAAAGGCGCGCATGGCGGGCAAATGCTCCACCAGTTGGTCGCGGGGATCAGAATTGCTCATCCTTTTTTACCAGCGTTTTTATCCTGTTCTTTCAACTGATTAAGCAGGTCTTTAAATTTATCGGGAATCCCTTCTTCCATCGTCTCGTCATAAACGCGGCGAAGATTTTCGTCGATAAAGCGCTCACGCTCGTCGTTTTGGCCTGATTGCATGAACAAGTTTCCTGCCTTCTTTAAATACTGTATTTATACATATGACACGGAACCAAACACAGCGTTAGGGGGTTTGGTTCCAGAAATATTTTAAAAGGACGACAATAAATGACGGATGTCACCGAAACACCAAGTGTCAGCGATGCGTTGGGTGAATGCCTTCCTTACCTGCGTCGCTACGCGCGCGCACTGACCGGCAGCCAAAACAGCGGCGACGCTTTTGCAGCCGCCTCGCTCGAAGCGATTTTGACGGACCGGTCGGTTCTGGATGGTGTAGACACCCGCACAGGTGTGTTCCGCGTTTTGTACGGCATCTGGGCCAGCGCCGGTGCGCCTGTCGAGGAAGGTGAAAGCGGCCCCCGCGCCAAGGCGCAAAAGCACCTCGCCAAACTGACCAACCACAGCCGCGAAGCGTTGTTGCTGCACACGATCGAAGGGTTCTCCTTTAAGGAAGTCGGCCAGATCATCGGTGTTGAAGAAGGCGAAGCCAGCGAGCTGGTGCAAATTGCCCGCCGCGAAATGGCAGATAGCGTTACCGGTTCGGTCATGATCATCGAGGACGAGGCCATCATCGCGATGGACATCGAATCTATCGTCGCCGAAATGGGCCATCGTGTGACCGGTGTTGCGCGCACGCGTGACGAAGCTGTCAAACTGGGCAAGGCGGATGTGCCAGACCTGATCCTTGCGGATATCCAGCTGGCCGATAACTCCTCCGGGATCGATGCCGTGAACGACCTGCTGCGCGATTTGGGTAACCGTCCGGTGATTTTCATCACCGCATTCCCCGAGCGCCTGCTGACCGGCGACAAGCCCGAACCCGCGTTCCTGATCTCCAAGCCCTACACGGTGGATCAGGTCGTATCGGCTGTTTCGCAAGCGATGTTCTTCTCGTCGACAGAGACGCTGCACAGCTAAACCGGCATACACGCAAACAAACGAGGCCGCGGTGGTTCCACCGTGGCCTTTTTTTATCGATACTGTGTGACGCAAGCCACGCCTTTAAGGAACTTATATCTACAGGGCGCGTTTGGTTGGTGAACACATGAATAATGGAGACCACCATGGCCAAGGACGTAACCAACACAAGCAACCTGTCTGTCGATGATATCTCGGTCCAGCTGGCCGTTTTGAAAGACGACATCGCGTCGCTGACAAGCACGATGGCCGATCTGACCAAAGCCAAAAGCGCCGAAGCCGCCAACCAAGCGAAATCCACAGCGCAGGATTTGGCGAACTCCGGCCGTGACAAGGCATTGGAAGCGCAGCAAACAGCCGAAGATTTTGTACGTACCCAACCAGCCGCCGCATTGGGTATCGCTGCCGGTGTCGGCTTTATCGCCGGTCTGTTCGCGACACGCCGCTAATGTTCGAATATGTGACGGATAGGGTTGCCCAGAAGGCAACCCGAACGGCGCAAACTGCCGCCATCGGCTTTGGCGCAATGCTCTGCCTGATTGTGGGCGGGGCGTTTCTTGCCGTCGCCGCGTGGCTGTTCTTGCTTACCATCACCACACCGCTGGTAGCCTGTCTGATTATGGGCAGCCTGTTTTTCGGTGTTGGCCTTGTATTGATTGCGGCCCTGTCGATCCGGGCCCGTGCAATCCGGCGTCAGAAACGCGAAGCCGCCTTGCGCGCGCAGGCGATGCAACAGGCGCAAGCCACCGGCGGCGTCGGCGGAATTGCCGCGATCATCACGGCTTTCGTCAACGGTCTGAACGCAGGGAAGCAAGCGCGTCGCTAATGCCTTGCACCATGGTGTCATTGGTGAAAGGCCGGTCTACGACGGAATAGATGTAGGTGTCGGGAATGCTTTGACCTTCGCCGTATAGAATATAGGCGACATCTTTCGTGGGCAGGTCTGCGGCAAAGAGTTCCGACAGGTCATTCGACGTGCCGGACACAAGCGCCACGGCCTGAGACGAACAGCTACGCAGTTCAGAGATAAAAGCGGAAAGGGTTTCGGACACAGACAATGCGGCGTCACCGAATGCCTGTTCCAGCATGTCGATCACATCCGCCCGAACGATCGGGTCAGTATCGAATACGAAAAAAGGAATCACATCGCGCCTTTCTAATCCCGCAAAGGTAGCAATATTTCCAAAGCGCCGCGTTAAACTATGACATACGAGTTAGGAATTTTTTCATGGGTATCGATTGCCGCTATTGTCCGCTTCACAAAAAGGACGCCTTTGTCACCATGACAAGGGAAGAGCTTGAGTTCATGCAGAAATTCAAGGTCGGTGAGCTTAGCGTCGACCCCGGCACGACAATCCTGATGCAGGGGTCCAACTCCCCCCAACTCTATACGGTGCTGTCCGGCATGGGCATCCGGCATAAGTCGCTGGATAATGGTGAACGGCAGGTCATTAACTTTGTCTTCCCCGGCGATTTCATGGGGCTTCAGGCCGGTATGCTTGGCGAAATGGGCCACAGCGTAGAGGCGCGGACACATATGCGCATGTGCGTGTTCAACCGGTCGGATTTCTGGACCTTCTTTCGCAGCAACCCCAGCCGCGCGTTCGATATCACATGGCTCGCCGCGATAGAGGAGCATTTCCTTGGCGAAACGCTTGCCACTGTCGGCCAACGCACCGCGCTGCAAGCGGTGTCATGGGCAATGCTCAAGTTTTTTGAACGCGGAATGGGGCTGGGGTTGGTGACAAATAACACAATGACCCTGCCCTTCACGCAACGCGATCTGGCGGATGCATTGGGTCTATCGCTTGTCCATACCAACAAAACCCTCGCGAAGCTGCGGGACCAGCAACTCGCGTCCTGGTCGGATCAGGTGCTGCAGGTCAATGACCTCGACAAGCTCGCCGACGTCGCCGAGACAGAGCGCAGCAAACCGGCCAAGCGCCCCTTGATGTAGGCGCTATTCCTCGCTCATACTTACCAGATTATCCGCCACATAAGCCCCGCGTTTGCCTAGCGGCCGGTCACGGCCAATGGTGCTGTCAGGGCGCGTGCGCAGTTCAACCTGCGCGTTCCACGATGCCCCCATTAGCACCAGAAAACTGCTGATCCACAGCCAGACCAGCATGGCGATCACAGCGCCAATAGACCCGTAGACCTGATTGTAATTGCCGAAGTTCGCAACGTAATAGCTGAACCCGATCGACACCACCGCCCATGAAAACACCGCGAAAACGGCCCCCCATGTCAGCCAGCCGATGCGCGCCGCACGACGGTTCGGGCCAAAGCGGTACAGCACCCCAACACCGGCCAATAGCACCAGTATCGCGATGCTCCAGCGGATGATCTCGGCGACGAAATAGCCGAATACCCCCAGGGGGATGAACGACAGCACAATCGGTGCGATCACCACAGTGATCAGCGCAATCAGCCCCACCATCACCAAGGTAAAGGTCAGCATCAGCGCACGTAGATAGTGTCGCGCGGCGTTGCGATTGCGTTCACTATACACGCTGTTCAGGCCGATCATCATCGCGCCCACACCTGCCCGCGCCGACCACATCGCCACCAGAACCGAAGCCGCACCAGCCCACCCCAGTTTGCCGGTGCTGGTCGTGACCAACGACACCACCTGATCATTGAGAATATCATAGACGTCATCGGGCAGCAGACCCCGCATGTCTTCCAGCTGGGCGATGACAACCACAGGGTCAGAGATCAGGCTCAGGATCGTGACCAACGCGGCAAGGGCGGGAAACAGCGACAACATCGCATAAAAAGCGACCCCCGCCGCGATAAGCGAGACGTTCTTTTCAGAGATATCAACCAGCGCCGCTTTCAGCGCATCCCAGTACAGCTTTACGGTGCCCACCGATTTCTGTGTCAAAACCCTTGATCCTCGTTCCCCACGGCTGCGGCCCCTGCCACATCACATTTACGCTACTTTTCCTCTTCTACCTCATCGCGCACCTGACCCCAAGCGACGAGGGTAAAGATGATCGTTCCGCCAACAATGTTGCCCGCAAGCACCGGTAAGAAGAACTCGAACACCGCCGCCATCAGGCCAAGCTGGCCGTCCAGTATCATCACCGCCATCTCGACCGACCCCGCAACGATATGCGCGAAATCCCCCGCGGCGATAAGCCAGGTGAACACAAGGATCAGGAAGAACGACGTCTCATCCGCCTGCGGCATCATCCAGACGATAAGCGCGACGATGACCCCCGCCGGAATGGCCCGCCAGAACCCCTGATAGGCCCCCATGCTGGTTGCGTGATGCGACAGGTCCAGAATGGCGGGCAGCACCTCGGGCGAAATCGCGGGCGTCCAGAGAAACAGCATCGCCGCGGCAAAGGCCCCCACCACATTCGCCGCCAGCACGATCCCCCACAGGCGGAACATGCACATCAGCGAATGCCAGGTCTTAGCCCGCATGATTGGCAAAACGGTGGTGATGGTGTTTTCGGTAAACAACTGCATCCGCCCCATGATCACCGCCAGAAAACCCAGCGAATAGCCCAGGTTCTCGATCAGGAAACGATGCGCGGTATCGGGCAGATAGGTCCGGAACACGGCCTCGCCCAGAACCGACAGGCTGATCATCACCCCCGCCGCGATCCCCGACCAGATCAACGACCGTTTGCTGCGCGCCAGCTCTTCCTCGCCCTCACGGCGGATCACCTCGTAGATCAGCTTGGGCGACAGCGCCGTCGCTTCGCTGACCGATTTCTCCTCGGCTTGCGCGTCCTGTGGTTTCTTACGCGAAACCCTGCGTTGAATAAGAGGGGCCATTCCTGCGCTCCTGAAAACTACGAACAAATGGGGCCGAGCCCGCAAAATCTGATTGTGATCCAGCATCAAACTAGCGCAGAAACTGCATAAGCACAGAAAGTAACGCAGCAGGGCCGCATAATGTTCACAGAAGATACCAAACTCATGTCGGCAATCCGCGACCGCTTTGCCCATGTTGACAGCTGCCCGTTCCAGGGGCCGCGCGTGTTTTTCGAAAACGCTGGCGGCGCGCTGACGCTGAACACGGTCGTCGAGACCTCGACCAAATTCGCCGCCATCCCCGACAATCAGGGGCGCGACAACCCCGCGTCCCATGCGCTGGTCGATATCATCAAACAGGCCCGCGCCGATATGGCGTTGTTCTTCAACGCGCCTGACGGGCAGTTCTTTGTCGGCGAAAGCGGGACAGAGCTGTCGTTCCGCCTGATCCGGACAGCCGTCATGGGCAGCGCCCCCGGTGCCGTCATCGGGTCTACTGTGGAACACCCCGCATCGCGCAGCGCGGCGCAACACTGGGCCGATGTGGCGGGCAAACCCTATATCAGTGTGCCCCACGATAACGCGACAGGTCAGGTAACGCCCGACGCCTACGCCGCTTTGATGACCCCCGAGGTACGAGTCGCCACGATCCTGCACACCTCCCCCGTGACGGGGATCGCCAATGATGTGGCGGGCATCAGCGCCGCGATCCGCGCCATCGCCCGCGACGCCTATATCTTTGTCGACGGCATCCAGCACGCCAGCCACGGGCATATCGACATCGCCAGCTATGACATCGACGGCTATGTCATCTCTCCGTACAAACTGTTCTCGCGCCACGGCTATGGCATTGCCTGGGCGTCCAAGCGTCTTACCGCGCTGCCGATCGAGACACTGGCGAACGGTCCCGCAGGGAATTGGGAAATGGGCACCCGTGACACGGGCGCCTATGCGACATTCTCGGATGTGGTGCGCTATTTCGACTGGCTCGGCAGCCAAGTGTCAGACGCCACAGCCCCCCGCGCGCGGATAGAGGCCGCCGCCGCTGCGATCCACGACCACGAACAACAGCTGACCAATGCGCTGCTGTTCGGCACAGGAAACCTCGCCGGATTGGCCGATCTGGCGGGCGTCACGATCCTGGGCGGCACCGACAACCCCGACCGCGAGGGGCTTGTGTCCTTCACGCTCGACGCCCTGCCCGCGGCGGATATCGTGGCCCAACTCAACGCCCAAGGCATCCGGACCCATGTGCGCAAGGCGGATCACTACTCCGGCAACATCCTGAACCCGCTCGGGCTTGATGCCGCGGTGCGTGTGTCGCTTTGCCATTATAACTCCATGGACGAAGTCCGCGCCCTGCTCACGGCGATGAAAGACATCGCCGCATAAATGCCCGGTTGCGGCTTCATTTTGCAAAATAAACTCGAATCCGACGGGGCAACTGAAGACTTCGCTTGCCATATATGAACGCCCGTTCAAACATGGCGGTATGACAAGCACTCTCTCTACCGCCATTATCGCCAAGCGTGACGATCTGATCGCGCTGACCCAAGATCTGATCCGCATCCCGACGCTTAACCCGCCGGGTCAGGACTATCGGCTGATCTGCGAATACCTTGATACCCGCCTGCGCAAGCACGGGTTCGAGACGCAGCTGATCCGCGCCTTTGGTACCCCCGGCGATAGCGAGAAATACCCCCGTTGGAACATCATCGCCCGCCGCGAAGGGCGCAGGGCGGGCGAATGTGTCCACTTCAACAGCCACACCGATGTGGTCGAGGTCGGGGCCGGCTGGACGTTTGATCCATTCGGGGCCGAAATCTCGGACGGCAAGATTTACGGGCGCGGCACCTGCGATATGAAAGGCGGGCTGGCGGCGTCTATCATCGCGGCCGAGACCTTTATCGAACAGCACCCCGATTTCAGCGGCGCAATCGAAATCTCGGGCACAGCGGACGAGGAATCCGGCGGCTACGGCGGTGTCGCCTATCTGGCCGAGCACGGTCATTTCAACCCGGACCGCGTGCAACATGTGATCATCCCCGAACCGCTGCAGAAAGACCGTATCTGTCTGGGGCACCGGGGCGGCTGGTGGGCCGAGATCGAAACCAAGGGCGAGATCGCCCACGGCTCCATGCCGTTTCTGGGCGATTGCGCCGTGCGCCACATGGGCGCAGTGCTCTCCGAGTTCGAAAACAAGCTGTTCCCCGCCATGGCCGCCCGTCACACAGACATGCCCGTGGTCCCCGAAGGGGCGCGCAGCTCAACCATGAACATCAATTCGATCCACGGTGGGCAAAAGGAAAACGACCCGGATTTCGACGGGCTACCGGCCCATTGCGTGCCAGACAGCTGCCGCATCACCATTGACCGGCGCTTTTTGCTGGAAGAACCGCTGGATCAGGTGCGCGGCGAAGTGCGCGCCCTGCTGGAAGGTCTGCGCGAAACGCGGGTCGATTTTGACTACGAGCTGACAGAGCTGAATTCGGTCCTGCCGTCGATGACCGACCGCGATGCGCCGGTCGTGCAAACTGTCGCCCATGCGATCGAGGATATCATAGGCAAAGCGCCTGAATACGTCGCCTCTCCCGGGTCATACGACCAGAAACACATCGACCGGATCGGCAAGCTCAAGAATTGCATCGCCTATGGCCCCGGCCTGCTAGAGCTGGCGCATAAGCCGGATGAATATATCGGCATCGACGATATGGTCGACAGCGCCTGCGTGATGGGCGCCGCGCTGGAGACGCTGCTGCTTCCGAAAGACTAAGGCCCTCAGCCGTCAGCCGTCAGCAAAGGCGTGTGGCGCGGCGATTGCCAGACCGTCGACGATCGCGGTCATCGCGGCCCCGCGGTGCAGTTCGGCCTGTGGAAATGCATCGCGCATGGCGCGGTCGATCACGCCCATCAGACTGGACCCGCCGACAAAGATCAGCTTGGTCACGGCATCGGGTTTTACCTCTGCCTGCGCCGTCAGATCGGTCGCAACCTGCGCGATCTCTGTCGCCATCTGCGCCAAACTCGCCGCCATCATCGCCGGTGGCAGTGGGACCGTCAGCCCGCGCTCCACGATCTTGAGGTCGATCTGCGGCGGGGCGCTGGCATCGGGGTCATTCGCCGCGATCTTGCCGGCCTCTACCGCGAAGGCCATATCGTGGCCCAGCTCATCCTCCAACACACGTTGCAGTCTGTTCAGCAGCGTCGGCTCTACCGCGTATTTCGCCAGATCCTCGACCGCGCGACGCTGTTCGCGGGTGTAAAGGAACGGGATTTTCTGCCACGTCGCCAAATCGGCGAAGACCGCATGAGGGGCGGCGTGGGTTTCATCACCGAACACATGTTTGATCTGGCTGCCCATCCCCAGATGCGGCATCACATGCTGAAGGCTCAGCTCGCGGTCAAAGTCTGTCCCGCCAATGCGCACCCCTTTGCTGGCGAGGATATGAATGCCCGCGTCACCTTCCTGCCGGAAAAGGGTAAAATCAGACGTACCGCCCCCGATATCGACGATCAGCCCCAGATCGCCGGGTTCAAGCACGGCACGATTGGCCAGAGCCGCGGCCTCGGGTTCGGGCATGAAGCGGACCTGCTTGAACCCGGCTTGCAGATAGCATTCGGTCAAATCCACCAGCGCCTGCGCGTCCCGCGCCGGATCGGCACTGTGGAACATCACAGGTCGCCCTGACAGCGCCCGATCAAACTGCTGGCCGGTGGCGCGCTCTGCCTTCGTCTTCAGCTCGGCCAGAAAGCGCGCCACGATGGCGATGAAATCCATGCGTTTGCCCAGCAGAACCCGACTTTCGCGCATCAAGGGCGTGCCCAGCAGACTTTTGAGCGCACGCATATAGCGTCCGTCGTCGCCGCCGATCAGCGCCTCTTGGGCACCGCGACCATAGATGATCCGCTTTTCCTCATTGTCGAAAAACAGCGCGGTCGGCAGCGTGTTCTGCCCCGCCTCGACGTTAATCAAATGCGGCACACCGTCTACTGCATAGCCCACGGCAGAGTTGGACGTTCCGAAATCGATACCCAAAGTGGGTGACATCGTAGCCATGGCGCGCCCCTTCAAAACCTCAAAAAACGGCGCATAAACCGCGCACAGGCTGGGTACAACCGATAATTGCGACAGCATCCCGACGCTGGTCAAACCTGACAGAACTGGTTAACATTTTCCTTATTGCCAACAGGAGACACCCATGGCCCATCTTCGCAAACTTATTCTAGGCACCTGCGCTGCCGCGCTGATGGCCACCGGCGTCGCCGCGAAAAACGACATCACCGTCGCGATGCAACTTGAGCCACCGCATCTGGACCCGACCAGCGCTGCGGCGGGGGCCATTGATCAGGTGCTCTATTCCAACGTTTTCGAAGGGCTGACCCGCTTTATGGGCGACGGATCGGTCGTGCCCGGGCTGGCGCAATCGTGGGAAATCTCTGACGATGGCCTGACCTATACGTTCAAACTTCAAAGCGGCGTGACCTTTCACGACGGAACGACGATGGATGCCGCCGACGTCAAATTCTCGCTTGACCGGATCAATGCCGAAGACAGCGCAAACGCTCAAAAGGCGCTGTTTGGCGCGATCTCGGAGGTGACAGTCGTCGACCCGTCGACCGTCGAAATCAAACTGTCAGAGCCGAACGGCAACCTGTTGTTCAACCTCGCATGGGGCGACGCGGTGATCGTGGCACCCGAAAGCATCGACAATATCAAGCAACTGCCCATCGGCACCGGCGCGTTCAAATTCACCAGCTGGACCCAGGGCGACAATATCCGCATCGAGAAGAACCCGAACTACTGGGGGACCCCGGCCGCGCTGGATATCGCCACGTTCAAATTCATCTCTGACCCGACCGCCGCGTTCGCGTCGATGATGGCCGAAGATGTTGATGTCTTCGCCGGCTTCCCCGCGCCCGAGAACCTGCCGCAATTCGAAGCGGACCCGCGGTTTCAAGTGCTTGTCGGTTCTACCGAGGGCGAAACCATTCTGGCGATGAACAACAAACAGCCGCCGTTTGATGACCCCAAGGTGCGCGCCGCCGTCGCCCATGCCATTGATCGTCAAGCCATTATAGACGGTGCGATGTTCGGATACGGCACGCCCATCAGTACGCATTTCGCGCCCCATAACCCGGCCTATGTCGATCAAACCGCGCTGAGCCTGCATGACATCGAAAAATCCAAGGCGTTGCTGGCCGAAGCCGGCTTTGCCGACGGGTTCGAGACCACGCTGGACCTGCCGCCCCCCTCCTACGCCCGCCGCGGCGGAGAGATCATCGCCGCGCAGCTGGCCGAGGTTGGTATCACCGCCAAGATCAACAATGTCGAATGGGCCCAATGGCTTGAGACGGTGTTTAAGGGAAAGAACTTCGGCATGACAATCGTAAGTCACACCGAACCGATGGATATCGGCATCTATGCCAACCCTGATTACTATTTCCAATATGACAACCCCGATTTTCAGGCTTTGATGACCAAGCTGAACACGACAACCGACCCGGAAGCACGCAACGCGTTGCTGGGCGAGGCGCAGACCATGATCGCCCAAGATCACGTCAATGGTTTCCTGTTCCAGCTGGCGTCACTGTCCGTTGCAAAGGCAGGTCTGACCGGCCTTTGGCGCAATGCCCCGACGCAGGCCATCGATCTTACCGGTGTTTCCTGGGCCGAATAGGGCGACATTTGAAGAAAGCGATAGAAGGGGGCTTGGGTCGTGCGCAATGCCCCTTTTTTATACCATATGATTACCCCCCGCTCGCCCGTGGTGTGCCATTGCCCAAGATCGGCAGTGTCTGAACCTTCGCCGCCACCCGCGTAGGGAAAGCGCGCCCGAAGATATCACTGGTCAAGCCGAACTGCCTTATCCGCCCCTCGGACAATATTAGCACTTTGTTCAACGCCGAAATTGCACAGGGCTGGCGCGCCGTGATCACCACCGTGCTACCCCGATCACGCATATGGCATGCGACCTCTGCCACGATCTGTTCAGCATCGGGACAGCTGAAAAGCGACCGCAGCGGATCATCCATCACAACCAGCGCCGGATTGCAGACCAACGCCCGCGCCAGCCCGATCTGCTGTATCTGCCCTTGGGTTAACGAGGATCCCCCACCGCCGCGCACAACACTCATATACCCATCCGGAAGAGCCATAATGGCGTGGTGAACACGGGCCAGCTTTGCAGCGGCGATCACCTTCGCATCCGTGGTATCGGGGCGAAATCTGGAAATATTATCGAAAATCGTCGCGGGCAGAAGATCAATGGTATCGGGCAAATAGCCGATCGCAGGGCCAATCTGCGCGGAAGGCCATCGGGCCAGATTAACGGCATCAAACCGAACCTCACCGGTTGTAGGAGCCGTAACGCCAACCGCCAGTTTTGCCAATATGCTTTTGCCCGCATTTGGCCCGCCGAGCACGCACAGCCCATCCCCCGGTGACAGGTCAAAAGAGACATCCTTCAGCCTGTTCTCCGCCCGCCCCTCGATCCCGTGAGAAACGGCGGTGAAAGAAATCCGGCCCTTTGGTTCAGGCAATGCAACCCCCTCGCGTGCCGGGATATTCTGTGAAAAATGGCGGTGCAGGTGGCGGTGCGCGGACCAACCGCAGGCAATCCCCCGCCAGCCGCTGATCATCTGGTCGATAGGGGCCAGAACGCGCCCCGCCAAGACCGAAGCGGCCATAATCATCCCCGCCGAGATTTGGCCCTGAATGACCAATATGGCCCCGACTGTCAGGATCGAGGATTGCAACATCAGGCGGAACGATTTGCTGAATGATGCCAGCGCATCCGGCGGGGCATGCAGACGCTGGTGCCACGCCAGACTGCTGCGCTGAAGCCCACGCCAATATGTGGCAAGATCATCTTGCATACGCATGGCGCGCAGCGGCTCCGCCAGACGGCGACTGTGATAGGACATATCAGCGAGGGTATGATCCTGATTTGCCGAGATACTGATCGTGTTGCGCGTCAAATAGCGGCCCGTTGCCATCACGACACAAGCCAACGCCGCGCCGCCCAGAACCATCGCCCCCAACCAAGGGTGAATGATGTAAAGGGCCAGCAAAAAGATCGGCACAAACGGCATATCACAGACACTTATGAACGCGGGACTAGACAGCAGCCGTCTAAGGTGCCCCAGTTGTTGCAGGGGCTGTTGTGCGCTTGCCGGTACGTTGTTCTTTTCATCATTGCTGACCCAAGCCGCGAAACACTCAGCCCCAAGTGCCAGGTCCAAACGCACCGAAAGACGGGCCAAAAGCCGTTGCCGGATCAGATCAAAAAGCCCGAAGAAACAATAGAGAAGCAGTACAATCCCGAAGAGCCCCATCAGCGTGACCACTGACCCGCTAGGCAAAACGCGGTCATATATCTGGATCATGTAAATCGATCCTGTGAGCAGCAGGATGTTGATCAACCCACTGACCACAAAAAGCAGCCCAATCCCCCCAAGCTGTGATCGCAACGCGGCGGCATAGATGTTGTGCGTCTGCACGTTGCACTTCCCCCAAACCAATCAGTCGTCATGGCCGACATCCCCTTGCGGCCTGACTTCTGTGGTAGGGTGATTTCATTTACAAAGTGGAAAAATTGGCAAACCCGAAAAGGATCAATATTTCAAATTGTACGTTCACTCTGCGGGGATCGCGGCTTCGCATCCAACATCCACAGTCCTGCCCCAAATATGAAGAATACGAAGCCATAGATGCTGCCCCAAATGTGCACCGTCGACAGAGTGAGCGTGAGCCCGCCAAAGCAGAGTATCCAGCCTAGCCGTAGCGCCGCTAGGGTCCGATCCATGGTGAAATCTTTGCGCCCCACACGCCAAAGCGCATAGCCATAGCCGACTGTCAAAAAAGTAAACGCCGGCAATCCGAAACGCATCGCGATAAATAGCCAAAAATTATCGATACTCGAGGTGTGCATCCAAACCGGCCTGAGCCAATCGTTTAGCCCAAGTCCAAATACAGGCGCGCTCCAGACATTGGTCATACCCCATTGGAAAATAGCCGACCGCCAATAGGCGCTTTCGGCAGAAAATGTCGCATAGCTCATGAAAACTTGGATCGGGGTTCGATTGGAAAGCAGATCAATCACGACGTAAAAAATAACAAAACAGGTTGAGAGGATTAGCCATCGTCGCCCGATCCTGCGACATAGGTAGCTCCAGAATATCAGCCCTATCTGCACGATTGCCGCCAGCAGCGCGCCGCTGGACAGCGATAGAAAACAGCTGGCGCAAATCACCGTCATAACCACGGACCGCAAACCCAAGCTGTGCCGTCCCGCCAGCCCAATAAAGTACAGGGACGTCGCGATTGTACAAAACAAGCCCCAGTGAATTGGATGCTCGAACGAAAGTTGCACCCGCTCCAGCCCCATACGGCGATCAATCGCCAGATCCACCGGGGTCGTAAGCCCGGTCATCTTCCAAAATTCAATGGGAACAGATGTCCCGCTTTGCGACTCTATCAAAACCAGAGGGAAGCATAACACGATCAGTCCTGTGAGGATCTTAACCACTGCGGCAAAGCTGTGTCTGTCTCGGATAAAGGCGCGCCCGATCAAATACCCGCCTAGAAACTCCACCCCGATTGAGCCTGCATTCTGGGTCGCTTCCACCGGGTTGTTGACCGCTAAGGCCAGAGAAACCCAGAGAAAATGCATAAAGAACAGAACGTCTGTCAACAAAACACGCCCGTAGTGGCCGCAAAACAGGCGGAGACTTAGCGGAATAATCAGCACTGCTAACAACGCCTTGGTCCCGGTCATATAGACCGACCCTAAATTGAAGCCGACGGGCACCAGCAGGAGCCCGAAATACACGAGCACAACCCGTGATACCGGCTGTTGATGATATAGCCGTATGCGCTTGAGAGAGCGGTGCTGGTCCGTCGCGTATATATGGTTCACGTCCAAATCATATCTGTCCTTTCGTAAGAAGAATCGGCGGTGCCACCACCATTGGGCTGAACATTTAATATTGCGTGAAGATTAACCCGCCCTCCGCCTCTTTCCCTGCGAATGCAACGGTTCAGCGAGGTTGATATGTATCGATGCCTACGAATTCTGATCGCAAGGTATGGACTATGCAGATGACACTCGGGCTGGGCATGAAACTGGGGCAAACGATGGCGGGGTCGCTGCCGCTAAAGATTTCGCCCGTCACGGAAATTCTTGCAGATGGTTGGCGGGCCGAGCACCGAGATATACCGTCGTTTTCCACCACTTCCGAGGCGCGGAATGTGGCCGTGAACCGGCGCGGTTTTGATACGGCGGCGACGGCTGTCAGCAGGGCTTCGGTTGTGCAGCTCACCAGCCGTGTCAGGCAGCCCTACCCAGATCATTCAAATTTTACTGACAAGACCGTCGCGTGTTCAGACTTTGTTTACGCGGGCGATACTATCAACGGTGCAATCAATCACAGCACAAGGCCAGCGCCCCGGCCTATTGCCATGTGGTTAAACCACGACCGTGAGAGGATAGAAGATGATGCGCATATACTAAGGCTGGCAGTTGCCCACGCATACGCCCAACAGGGGCAACCCGTCGCGGCGGTGCGGTTCATCGTCCGCGATACGCTTGGCAACGAAGCATCGCAGCTTGTGTCGTCGCAAAGCAGTCTTGGATTTGACGCGTCGGGGCTCCATGTTCCGCATTATGCAGCGACGGTTGATCTATCAGGCTTGGCCCAGGGAGATTTATTGACTGTAGATGCCACCATCTACCCATGGGTGGGGCACGCCTTTTCCATCAGTGCCGACGCCGATGAATATCCGTCCCCCAACCTGACGACGCTTCGGATGCTGAACGACACGAGCGGCGGGTATGGGGCATGTTATGCCCAAGTCGATGGAACCATGGGCGACGATGCGACGGGTCAGGCTGCGTCTGCGCGCGCAGATGCCATTGCCGCCCCATTTGCGTCAATCGCGGCCGCGGCCGACGCGATCAAGGAATTTAATGCCGCGCATTTTGGGCGGGTGGATGATGCGGGCGGTGGTACGATTTTACTGGCAGAGGGGGCGCATATCCTAACGCCTTTCAAGGCTGCCGGTCGCTCGGCACAGCTGCCCTTGTGTATCAGGGCTGAAGACCCGTCCAAACGGGATAGCACGATCTTAACCGACGGTGGGGTCAATCATTTCAACGGCATACCAACGCACCTCAAGATTTGTGATGTCACTTTGCAGAAAGGCGGGGCGAACACGGTGTTTCTGGACAGTGGTGCGGACTCCGCAGGCAATCTTTTGATAACAAAGAACTGTCTTTGGGACGCCAACGGATTCGGCAGCTACGGCGCTTGGATTTACCGGGTGGGGCGCTTTGTACAAATCAACTGCTCCTTCGTGCCCAACGAAGATCCACACCAAGGCAATTCTTTTTCGACCGAAGCAATCATGGTCACCGCGATCGGCTGCAAAAGCTGTGCCGGAACAATCACCTTTCAGGCGCTCGGCTGTTCGGGGCTTGAAGAATTTACCCTCCGGGCGCCGATTGGCAACCGGCCTGCCATGACCGGCACGTTTTTAGGGTGGAACACATTCAGCAATGGCAGCGCGACCAATGCAATCGTTTCCGTAAGCGCCGAGATCGGCGCGCGGGGCTTTGCTTTTGTAGGGAACATCGTGGAAAGCTGGGGGAGCTCCACAAATGCGGCGCTGCGATTGAACGCTGACAGCGACACAAATGCAGCCCAAAACATCGTTGTGCACAACAATACCATCGCGGGGGAACGCGCGAATTTGCTGTATCTGGACGGCACCGAGAACGTGGCGAAGTCGGGCTCTTTCCGGAACAATCTGTTTCACCGCATCAATATCAAAAGCGATGTATTTTCCGGCGAAACCTCCCTTACCGGCAACTGGCCAGCGCGGTACAAGGTTGGATGGTCGCATAATGTCGCAATCGCAGGGTCAAGTAATGAACCCGGCTATGGCCCGTCCTCGTGGCTGGGGGAACTGCCGTCGATCGGTGAGGCGTCACATATCGCCTCGCCTTGGGTCGACGACCGCTCTCACACCGGTAGCAACACAGGCAGCGGTGACTACCGCCCCGACGCACTGTCCGATCTGCCCAAAGTATCACCCGCGCAGGCCCCCTATGGGAGCGACCTTGTGGGAAATACATTGGGCGATAGCGGCTTTATCGGCGCGGTGCTATCCTCCGCGTGATCAAAGACCCGCGCAGAAAACCCTCTCGCACGAAGGTCAGCGCGGGTCTTTCAATCCAGTGCCAGGACAATACCGCGCAAAGCAACGTCAACGGCAAGGCCAGCGCGATGTTCAGCGCTGGCGTCATGTCCCCCCACACCCAAACCACCAGCCCCTGCAGCGGCATCGCGTAAATATATATTCCGTATGAATAATCTCCGACCCTATTGAACATCAGCAGGGGGTCTAGCTTGCAATACCCCGCCCAGAGGCTGGTGTAGGTCACAGCCAGTGCAAGCATTGGAAAAGCGAAAACCGTAGCGTGCACGGCCCATGTCAGGACGATCAACCCAACGACGAAGGGCCACCGCAAGGTGATATAATCGCGCCAGATCCAGCAGGAGGCCCCGAAAACAAAGGGCAACGACAGCAGCCGCGTTTGCAGTAGGCGCGGATGAATGAGATCGCCGAGATACGGCGCGACTACCCACGCAATCAGGTATAGCGCCAAGAGCACTGCCATCACCCGCCGGCGGGACAGGGCCCCGACAAGGCCGACGAACAGGATAAGCGCATAGCAGGCGACCTCATGCGCGAGCGTCCAAATCGACCCCTCTACGGTGGGATAGGGGTTCGTCGTGAACACGCCCGGCAAGGTATATTGTGGTTTAAACAAGAGTATATTTTGCACGATAAACCGCGCCGTATCGGGATGAGACAGGTACGTACCCGCATCTAACCGGCTGACCAGCGGCCCCATGATCAGCGCCACGATCAAGATCGACACGGCCAACCCCGGCAGCAGACGCGCGGCCCGCGCCATGACAAAGGACAAGGCAGACCCCTGCCGGTCGTAGCTGCCCGCGATGAAAAAGCCGGACAGGCCAAAGAACACAAAAACCGCCAGCTCCCCCAGCGAATAGCCAAGCGCTGTTTTCAAAGGCTCAACCGTGCCGCGCCCAAGCGCGAGCGGCCACGCGTGAGAGACCAACACAGCCACCGCCGCCAGAAAGCGAATGAGGTTAAAGTGGTTGTCCCGCCCGATGGCAAGCTCGGACAGGCGGGGCGGCTTGGCGCGTCTCTTCATGGTGAACGGCTGCCGTTGCTTTGGCCGCGGCATGTCACTTGTGCGGTCAAAGTCTTCTTATCGGTGCTGTATCGCCTTGGACTCCATCCCATCGGATGCTCCTTTCTTGATCATCAGTCTGCGGACGTCAGGCAGCGCCATCGCCAGACCGGCCAGCAACAAACCGAAGCCTGCGGCCCGAAACCCCGTCGGCTGGTCCTGCGTGAAAACCGCCCAAGCCAATAGCGCGACCATACCGATCAGTGGCGGGGCCAATGGCCATAGCGGCACCCGTTGCACGCGGTGCATCCAGAGCAGCGCAATCATCAGCCCCGCGGCTTCGCCCAGTCCTGCGATATGCACCACATGGGGCAGGCTTGCGCCTTGCAGCACACCCCATGCCGCGAGGGGTAGGAACGCGATGCGCAACAGGTCCGTCAAAAGCTCGGTCTTGCGATACCCTTCGCCCAGCGCGACAATCGCACACCCGCCTTTGACCACCCGCAACGCCTGAACCGCCGTCAAGAGCGTCAGCAGGGGCAGCACAGCGCGGTATTTATCGCCCAACACATGGTGCACGAAGGAACCGCCAAGCAGGTTGACTGCCATGACCATTCCCGCAGCCAGCACGATATGGCTTTGGATCGTGGTGATCGCCTGGGCCCGAAATTCCTGGCGCGCGGTGCTGGCTGACAGGCGGGGCAGAAACAGGCTCATCGTGCTGCGCATCAGGACCAGCGACGGGGTCAGTGTCAGCGAGACGGCCATGGAAAACAGGGCCAGCGCCTCTAGCCCCAGAAGACGCCCGACGATGGCGCGTTCGCCATTGAACACCAGAAACATCACCGCGCCGCTTGCCATGAGGGGCCAGCCGAACCGCATGCTTTGGACCATAACGGTCCGATCAAACCGCAGCCGATAAGGGCGTTTCGC
>NZ_DGMH01000024.1:110128-110585 GCF_002388305.1 Sulfitobacter sp. UBA4523 | reverse complement strand
GAGCGTGCCCAGCGCCATATGCACCAACACGGCAAAAAGCATGATGCGGAAGTCATCGAACATCCGCGATAGGGGCAGCAGCGCGGCCAACGACCCCAGCGGCGGCAGCAGCGCGATCCATATCGCGGCGCGATGTTTGTGGTGGCGGGTCTGGCGATAGACGTCCAGATGCATCGCCCCCTGTAACAGCGGCACTACAGAGATCAGCTGAAACGCCCATGTCAGCTGCTCCACCCCAAAGGAGCGGGCCAGAAGCGGCGCGAGAAGGAACAGCGCCGCCGCCCCGATCATGCCACGTATCAGCGCCACACCATGCAGCGCGCTATGGAAATCTGCGTCATCCCCCTTGGGCGCATTGACGATCTGTTGTTGAAAGCCTAGCGCGGTCAGCATCTCTATCATGGCAAGCGCGAGCACGAGGCTTGTGCCGATCCCGAAATCTTCGAGGCTGATCAGG
>NZ_DGMH01000024.1:109583-110000 GCF_002388305.1 Sulfitobacter sp. UBA4523 | reverse complement strand
GCGACACCACCACCGTGCGCAGCAGCAAGATCGCGGCGGCGCAGGCGTTGCCGGACAGCAGAAAGCCAAACGACCGGATCACGGGCCACCCCCTGTCGCGCATCTGATGTCAGGGCAGGTCAATGCGATTCCACCGGTGCAAAAGCCGTTCGGGGTCATGGCCCCGCAGCAGCGACAACATCCGTCGCGCGCGGTAAAGCCGGATAGACGTCAGCCCGATCAACGCCATCACACGGTTGCGCGCACCCTTGATGCGGGGGCTGGTCGCGACCTCTGCCACGGCGCAAAGCGGAGACGGAATAAGCAGCAGCGCCTTTATCGCCCACCGGATCCGGCCGCCAAGGCCGGTACAGCGCGTCCAGTCATGGGCAAGCTGCCTGTCCCATTTCAGCCGCAGGCCCGTCGCCGTATGCGGCG
>NZ_DGMH01000024.1:65053-109527 GCF_002388305.1 Sulfitobacter sp. UBA4523 | reverse complement strand
TCCGTATGCGGCGGGTGATAGACAACCAGATCGGCGGCGAAGCCTATGCGATATCCGGCAAAGGTGGCGCGCTGGCCCCAGTCGCGGTCCTCGGCATGGTGGAGGCCCTTGAACGGGCCGACCGCGTCGAACACCTTGCGATGCACGATCAGATTTCCCGTCCCCGTGAACCCTTGCTGCGCGATATAGCGGTCCATCCGATAAGCAAAAATCGCTTGATATGCGGTCGCGGCGTCCAGCCTGTGCCCTTTACGTTCGATACGGACATCACCGCCAAGGATCCTATGGGGGTCGCGCGCCATATGCGCGGCAATATGCGCCAGCCAATGCGCGTCGGGCAGGCAATCGGCGTCCAGAAAGGCAAGCACATCGCCCTGTGCCTGCGCCGCGCCAAGGTTACGTGCGGGGCCGGGGCCGGGGATCGGCTGGTGGATCAGGGATACCCATGGGTAATCGTTAACAACTCCTTGCGTTGACCGGGCGGAGCCATTGTCGACGACGATCACCTCGACCGGCTTCCTCGTTCCGGCGTCCAGCGCAGCAAGGCAACGCGCAAGGGCGTTGTGTTGGTTGAGATGGGGGATCACGACAGTGATGCCGGGTGGGGCGGACGGTGTGTTCATCCCCTCTTAAGACGGGAAGATGGTAAAGATTTCGCTAACGTCGAGGTCTCAGGAGCCGCGGAACCCCCGGCGCAGCTGGCTGCTGATAGGCTCTGCCAGATAACTCAACACGGTCCTGTCTTTGGTCTTCAAAAACGCCTCGATCGGCATGCCGGGGACCAAACGGACGGAGGCTGGCAGACGGTCCAGCTCGGTACGGGGGATATCCAGAATGACCCGATAAAAGCTGTCGCCATTGCGCGGGTCCACCACCACCTGCGGAGAGATGCTGTAAACGCTGCCGGTCAGTTGCGGGGTCGTATGCGGGTCAAAGGCGGTGAGCACGAGGGTGGCGGGCTGATCATAGCGTACCAGATTGATCGAGCGCGGATCGACCTGCACCTCGAATTCGAACTTGGACTGCTGCGGCACGATATCCATCAAGGTCGCACCCGCCCCGACAACCGCGCCAACGGTCGTGGCGCGCAGTTCATGCACCATCCCGTCGACGGGGGCCCGAAGGGCGATACGGTCAAGCTGCGCTTGGCGGGTGAGGATCGATAGGGTCAGTTCCTGAACTTCGGCAGTGACCTCGCGCAGTTGCAGCGCGACCTGTTCCTGAAACCGGCGATCGGCTTGCAGGCTTTCCAGCTTGAGCGTCCAACGTTGGTGGATCAACCGCGCCAAATCCGCCCGCCGCGCGGCAAGGTCACCGCGCAAACCGGCCCGCGTGGACTGTAGCTGCGACAAACGGACCTGCGGGGCCAGCCCCTTTTCAACCAAGCGCGTGAGGCTGCGCAGCTCTGTCGTGAGGATGGCAAGTTGTTGTTCCAGCGCAGAGATTTGGCCGTTAAGGCCCGTGGCCTGGGTTTCGACATCGGCAAGATCGCTGGCCATGCGGGCGCGCATTCCCGCGCGCATCTGGGCCCGCGCCTCGAATATCGCGGCCTGCCCTGCCTGCGCTTGCGTCATATCCAGCGCGCCGATTTTCGGTGGCAGATCAATGGCATCGAAACGGGGGGCGGGGCTTTCGTCACGCTCTGCCTCCAGACGGGCGCGCAGACCCGCTGCCTCGGCCAGACGGGCGCGCGCCATGCGCAGGTCAATCTGCAAGATCGTGGCATCAAATCGCGCCAAGACCTGCCCCGCCTTGACGATATCCCCGTTCTGGACCGGCAATTCTGCCAACACGCCGCCATCCACCGTCTGGATCACCTTGGGCTTGCCCGCCACATCGATCTTCCCCGTCGCGATCACCGCCCCCGAAATCTGTGTTGTCGCGGCCCATCCCCCAAGCAGCGCAAACAAGCAGAACATCGCGGCCATCGCGGCACCGGTAATGTGCCAAAGGCCGGTCTTGGGCTCAGGGGGGGCATGATGTGGCACGGAAAGCTCCTTTGGTTGATGAACCCTGCGGGGATGCTGGGGGTGCATTCACCTTCGACAGAGGCTTGAGGCGCTGCGGCGGCATTCGTGCGGCGGAATTGAGGCGCGGAGTCTGCATGGCGGCGCGGCACGGGGTCAGGGGCGCCCTGTGGCCCGATGGGTTTAAACCGAGCAAGAGGTCAGCCCCGAGGGGGGAGAGACAGATAAACTCTATTATTTTCAGTCGACTAGGGCAAAACCTCTGCGGTCAACCTTCCGCAAGCCCCCTCTATGGCCGCTGCAAGTTCACGCCGCTTTTACCGTGCACTTCGGTCACACCTCTAAATACCCGGCATTTTAGACCATTTGATCACATCGCGGCGCATAGGCCCTGCCCCCGCGTTTCCGCGCTGTGCGCTTGGCGTCGATCCTTACCAGACTGTGTATTGTTTCGATCAAAAGCATAGAAACATGGCCACATTGTTTTTGTTTCCGGTCAAAGTGACGCCACATTGTCCCCGTACCCACAACAATACACAGGACGCGGGCCACAGGCCTGCCACCGGTTCAAAGATGTTGAGGGCTGTAACAATGGCAACCAGATTTAACGTTTTCTACCTTGGGAATGTCGGTCGTATCGATACGACCGAGGGAAACCAGATCAGCGAAAACGCACGCTCGCTGGAGGGGGAAACCTTTGGGGGTGCCAACAGCCCGCTTTACAACAACATCAAATCCTTCTCGCCGGGCGCGCGGGGCTATGGAAATACGGCACGCGGCACATACTCTACTGATAACAGTGGGGAAAACGGGTCTGACACCTTCCGCATCGACGATGGCAACAGCCAGAACTTTGACGCCATTGCCTCCTATGCCGCGACGCTGACCTACGCCGACGGTTCCCAGGCGACCGTGACGGCGATTGTCTTCCAATCCACCAACGGCGACCTGTTTCTTGCGCCGGCTGCCAGCTCCTCCGATTACCAATCCGCGCTTGAGGCGGGGCCCATCGACTCCATCACGTTCAACACTGTCTCTTCAAACGAGGCGATGATGTACGCCAGCCGTGTCGATGCCGACTATGTTGCGCCGGATGGCACCGTTGATGGGACGTCGGGTGATGATTCCATGCGTGTGGGATCGACGGACGCGCAAGCGGACGAGGTGGACAACAGCGGCAACGCGATCAAGCTGGGCGCGGGCAACGACAAAATCTCGGCCGGGTCGGGCGATGACACGATTTTGGGCGGCGCGGGAAATGACTATATCGCAGGCAATGACGGCGACGACCGCCTCCACGGCGACGCCGACACCACCGAAGAGACCACGTTTTCCTGGGCCAACCAGAATATCGAGGACGGCGTTAGCGTCACGGGTGGCATCACCGGGGTCACCTCGTCCGGCAATATCCAGGTCACGATGTCCGTGGATCAGGGGGAGAACTTCCGCTCTGCCACGATGGAGCGGAACGACCCGCTGTATGACTACAACGAACTAAGCGACAGTTCGTCGATCCATATCCTTGGCGGTGCGGCGGGGTCGGACCCGAATACCGCGAAGATGAGCATCGACTTCTCGTCGCTGGACAGCGGCGTGTCGGACGAGGTGAGCAATGTCACCTTCGGTATTTTCGACATCGATCAGGCCTATGGCTTCGTGGATGAAGTCATCGTGCGGGCCTATGACGCCGACGGCAATCTTATCCCTGTTAATCTGACGGCGGGCAATAGCGATACGCTGGACGTGAACGACGAAACCGGCCGTGCCATCAGCACGGATGCGGGGCGGGGCACGACCAATGCCAAGACGGGTTTCCTGCAGGTCGATATCGCAGGCCCCGTTTCGCGGATCGAGATCGAGTATAACAACCACGACCCCGATGATACCGGCCACGCGATCCGTGTTGGCGACCTCAAGATGTCGACCATCAGCGCGACCGATGCGGGCAATGATACGCTGGACGGTGGGGCTGGCAGCGACACGATCTATGGCGACGGCGGGAATGACAGCCTTTCCGGTGGCGCGGACAATGACAGCCTGTCCGGCGGCAGCGGTGACGACCGGATCGAGGGTGGCACTGGCCACGATACAATCGCGGGCGGCACTGGCAATGATGCCATGTCGGGCGGGGATGACGCCGATCTGTTTGTCATGGAAGATGATTTCGGCACCGATAAAATCGCCGGTGGCGAAGGCGGCAAGGATTATGATGTCGTCACCTTCGACGCGCTGAGCAACGGTGTCTCTGTCACCTATACCGGCGAAGAGGCGGGCACCGCGACCGAAGGCCCCAACAGCGTTTCCTTCACCGAGATTGAAAAGCTGGTTCTGACCAATTCATCGGATTACGTGGATGCCAGCATTGGCGGTGTCGCGGTTGATACCGGAGCAGGCAATGACACGATCAAGGTTGGTGATGGCGCCTATGACATCGACGCCGGGACGGGCGACGACCGGATCATTCGCGAGGCGGGCACCACAGCGGACGACGCGAACTCCGTCATCGACGCGGGCGATGGCATCGATACCTATGTCGCGGGCAGCGGGCTGGGGGCGGATCACACCGTCGATCTTGCCGCCAGCCGGCTGGACCACGCAGGAAACGACCGTGGCGATCTGCTGAACTTTGAAAACGTCGCGCTCGAGAACTCTGCCGCGTCGGTCAAGGGCGACAGCAAAGACAACACCATCACCGCGCGCGGGACACAGGACAACAGCTTGTCCGGCGGCGACGGCAATGATTCAATCGACGGCGGCGGTGGCAATGACAATCTGCATGGCGACGCGGGCCGCGATACCCTGATCGGGGGCGACGGCAATGATACGCTGGACGGCGGTCAGGGCGATGACCAGCTGACAGGCGGCGACGGCGATGACGTATTCGTCTACTCCGGCGGTCACGACACGATCACCGATTTTAACGCGGGCAATACCGGCCCGCTGGATGATAACGACACCACCAATAATGATTTCATTGATCTAAGCGGCTATTACGACAAGATCTTCGATCTGCGCGCTGACTATGAAGACAATGGCATTCTGGATCAGTCCAACTTCGAGACCACGGATTACACCTATAATTCCAAGTTCGAGGATGGGTCGCTCAAGTTCATCGGCGTGCAGGCGCAGCACTTTACCTATGACAACACCGGCGTTGTCTGCTTTGGCAAAGGCACCGCCATCCGCACCCCGCGCGGGGATGTCTTGGTCGAAGACCTGCGTGTCGGCGATCTTGTCACCACAATGGACAACGGCCCGCAGAAAATCCGCTGGATCAACACGCGGTCTTACGATGCCCGACAGATGCAAAAGGGATCACATCTGCACCCCGTGCTGATCAAACGTGGCACTTTCGGTGCCGAACGGGATCTCTTGGTCTCGCAGCAACATGGTGTTTTGGTCGGCCAGAGCGGCGATAGCTTTGCCCGCGCCAAACATCTTGCCGACGCGGCCAAAGGCGTGCGCATCGCCAAGGGCAAGAAATCGGTCACCTACGTTCACCTGATGTTCGACGACCATCAGGTGATCTTTGCCGAGAACGTCCCGTCGGAAAGCTTCTACCCCGGCCCGATGGCGCTGTCGCAGATGAGCAAACCGCATCGCGCGGCATTCTCCAAGGTACTGCCCGCCTTGGGCACGGGGCGCGTCAGCCGCGAAGAAGTCGCCAAGATCTATGGCCCCACAGCACGTGTGTTCCTGAAAAAGAAACAGGTGTTGAACCAGCACGGCGTGCCTGCGCGCGGCAAGGGCAAGACCCCCTCGCGCCTGATCCTGCAAGCAAGCGCTGATCTGGCCCAGCAACAGGCGACCAAGGCCATTCGGACCCGTAATACAGTGACAACGGCAGAGGCCCGCGCATGACCCTAAAACGCGGTATCGTCACTGTATCGTAGGCTGTATCGCACAAAAAAGGCGGGCGCATTTCTGCACCCGCCCGCAAAAACCCTAAAGGGTTAACTCTTATTTGTCGCCTGGCAGACCAGCAGCGGCCTCACCTACGGTGGCGTCAAGGTTCTGGTTACATACAACCATGAACTGTTCCATCGCGGCTTCGTCCATTGGCTCTGCTGTCATGTTGGATTCAGCAGTGTTACCACCGGTGTCGTCCACAGCTTTCAGGTCACCTTCCAGCGAACCTTCTTCAGGCTCATCGTCGGTCGCTTCGGCTGCTGTTACAGTAGTGGTGGTGGTTGTATCACCTGTGTCACGACCGGAGTTGCCCATGGAACCGCCGTTGTCACCATCATCGATCTCTGCGATCGCAGCGGAAGCCACCATCATCTGATCGTCTTTCGACAGTTCGTTGAACTCGGCGCAGGTCATCGAGGTGTCAGCATGTGCGGCAGCAAATGCTGGTGCGGATACGGTACCCATAAGGGCGGCAATAGCGAGTGTCTTAAATGTGTTGGTCATCGTTAAGCTCCTAAATTCTCGTTTCTGCATACCCAACCCCGTGCAGCGCGAATTGGTTCCCCTGCCCCAAAACTAATCGGTTCACCAAAAAGAGAGCGACGGGTAACCCGCTCGCCTTAAAAAGGTTTTTCTGCGCTGGACGCTGTTGATTTGCGCGCCTACCTTCGGCCGCATGATCCGGTACACGCTCAAACGTTTGCTTTCGCTCTGTATCAGCCTGGCTGTTGCGTCGCTGGTGATCTTTACCGTTATCGAAGTTGCCCCCGGTGACCCGGCCTCTTTTATGCTGGGGATGAATGCGCAGCCTGAAACGCTTGCTGCTTTGCGCAGTGAGCTTGGGCTCGATGCATCGAAACCGGCGCGCTATCTGGCTTGGGTCGGCGGGCTGCTGCAAGGGGATTTCGGCACCTCCTATACCTACCGCACCCCCGTGTCCGAGATGATCGCCGCGCGACTTTGGGTGTCCCTGCCGCTGGCGCTGTACGCGCTTGGGCTGTCCACGCTGATCGCCTTTCCCGCGGGGATCTATGCGGCGGCGCGGCGTGGCAAAGCCGGGGATATGGGGGTGATGGGGGCCACACAACTGGGGGTCGCGGTGCCCAATTTCTGGTTCGCGATGATCCTTGTGCTGATATTCGCCATCAACCTGCGCTGGTTCGCCGCCGGCGGTTTTGTCGGCTGGGATCAGGGTGTGCTGACGGGGCTGCACGCCCTGACCCTGCCCGCCATTGCGCTGGCCCTGCCCCAGGCGGCCATTCTGGCGCGGGTCATGCGGTCTGCGCTGCTGGATGTCTTGGGCGAAGACTATATGCGCAGCGCCCGCGCCAAAGGGCTGACCGAAAGACAAGCGCTGTGGCGGCACGGGTTACGCAATGCGCTGATCCCTGTGCTGACGATCATCGGACTGCAATTTTCGTTCCTGCTGGCGGGGTCGATCATCATTGAACAGGTGTTCTATCTGCCGGGGCTTGGACGGCTGGTGTTTCAATCCATTTCGGCGCGGGATCTGATCGTGGTGGAATCCGTGGTCATGCTGCTGGTCTTCTCGGTCATTGTGGTGAACTTCCTTGTGGATCTGGCCTATGCGGCGGTTGACCCGCGTCTGAGGGCGCGCGCATGAACCGGAACCTGATCCTTGGCGCGCTGCTGACCTCGGTCTTTGTGCTGTCCGCGCTTGTGTCCTTTGTCTGGACGCCGTTTTCCCATACGGCGATGGATATCCCGAACAAGCTGCAAGGGGTCGGCGGTGCGCATCTGCTGGGCACCGATCACTTTGGCCGCGATATCCTGAGCATGATCATGGTCGGCGCGCGCACCTCTATCGCCGTGGCGCTGGTGGCGGTGGGTATCGGCATGGGCCTTGGCGTGCCGCTTGGTCTGTGGGCGGCAGCCAAACGCGGGTCGCTGGTGGACGAGATCATCATGCGCGGCAACGATCTGGTCTTTGCTTTCCCCTCGCTGGTGATCGCAATCCTGATCACGGCGATCTTCGGGGCCAGCGCGGTGAACGCGATCATCGCCATCGGCATCTTCAACATTCCCGTCTTTGCGCGCATCACCCGCGGTGCCGCGCTCAGCCTGTGGGAGCGAGAGTTCATCTTCGCCGCGCGGGTCGCTGGTAAATCGGCGGCGCGGATCTCGGTCGAACATATCCTGCCCAATGTGACCAATCTGTTGATCGTGCAGGGGACGATCCAGTTCAGCCTCGGCATTCTGGCCGAGGCAGGGCTGTCCTATGTCGGGCTGGGCGCGCAGCCGCCGACGCCATCCTGGGGCCGGATGCTGGCAGATGCGCAAACCATGGTCAGCATCGCACCGCATATGGCGCTGGTGCCGGGGTTCGCGATCATCCTGACGGTGCTGGGGCTGAACCTGATGGGCGACGGGCTGCGCGATGCGCTGGACCCGCGGTTGCGGGTGCGCCGGATATGAGCTTGCTTAGCATCACCAACCTGTCGGTGGCGATCCACTGGTTCAATATCCTGCAGGGCGTGACCCTCTGTGTCGACGCCGGAGAGATCGTGGCCGTCACCGGCGAAAGCGGGTCGGGCAAATCCATGACCGCACTGGCGGCGATGCAACTGCTGCCCAAGGGGACGCAGGCGCGCGGTCATATCATGCTGGGCGATCAAGATCTGCTGGCCCTGCCCGAAGCCGAGCTTTGCGCGATCCGCGGCAATGACATCGGCATGGTGTTTCAGGAACCGATGACGGCGCTGAACCCGGTGCAAACCATCGGCCATCAAGTGGCGGAAACCATCCGGATTCACGACAAAACCGTGTCACGTCACGCCGCGGCCCGCCAAGCCGCCGAAACGCTGGAACGGGTCGGCCTGCCAAATGACCGCTTTCCCCTGTCCCGCTACCCGCACGAGCTGTCGGGCGGGCAACGCCAACGGGTGGTGATCGCGATGGCGATCGCGCTGCGGCCGCGCTTGCTGATCGCCGATGAACCGACCACCGCGCTGGATGTCACGACGCAGGCGCAGATCCTTGATCTGCTGAAATCGCTGGCGCGGGAGGACGGGATGGGGCTGCTGATGATCACCCATGATCTGGCGGTGGTCGCCGATATGGCCGACCGCATCATCGTCATGCGCAAGGGAGAAATCGTCGAACAGGGGCACACACAGGCCCTGCTGCAAACCATGCGCCACCCCTATACGCGGATGCTGTTTGCCGCCTCGACCCATGCGGTCGCCCTGCCCGCCGCCCCGCCTCCGCAACCGCTGCTGAAGGTGGAAAACGTGAGCCGCGATTACGTGCTGCCACGCAAGACGCTGTTCGGCAAACCGGGTCGGTTCCGCGCCGTCGATAACGTGTCCTTCACCCTGCAACGGGGGGAACGCCTGGGCCTCGTGGGTGAAAGCGGCTGCGGGAAATCGACCCTGACACGGGCGCTTTTGGGTCTGGAACCGGTGCAATCCGGCAGCATCACGCTGGACGGCACCCCAGTCTATAGCGGCAGCAAACCCGATCTTGCCGTGCGGCGCAAAATGCAGGTGGTGTTCCAGGACCCCTTCGGCAGCTTCAACCCGCGCCACCGCGTGGACCGGCTGATCACCGAACCGTTCCACCTGCTGCCCGACCCGCCCAAGGGCCGCGCCCGCAGCGATGCCATCGCCGATGCGCTGACCGCCGTGGGGCTGTCGCCGGAAGATGCGACCAAATACATCCACGAATTCTCGGGCGGGCAGCGCCAGCGCATTGCCATCGCCCGCGCCCTGATCATCCGCCCCGACCTCATCCTCTTTGACGAGGCGGTGAGCGCGCTCGATGTCTCGGTTCGGGCGCAGATCCTTGATCTGCTGGCAGAGCTTTGCAGCGCCTATGACCTGACCTATCTCTTTATCTCCCATGATCTGTCCGTGGTGCGCACGGTCACGGACCGGGTGCTGGTGATGAAATCGGGGCAGATCGTTGAACAAGGTGCCACCGCCGACGTCTTTGATCGCCCGCAACACCCTTACACGCAAAAACTCCTCGCCGCCGCGCCCCGTTTGCCGGATCTGTGATGCCCCTGCTTCATTTTGCCAAATAAACTCCCCGCGGAGCGTCCCGCACCAACCAAAGGCCCTGCCCTATGAAACCCGGACCCAGAAACCTGATCACCGATGTGCCCGGCCTTCGGGTGGGAAACGCGCAGGACGATGCGCTGAAATCCGGCACGACGGTGCTGCTGGCGGATGACCCCTTTACCGCCTCTGTCCATGTGATGGGCGGTGCCCCCGGCACGCGCGAGACGGATCTGCTCGCCCCCGATAAATCGGTCGCCGCGGTGGATGCGTTGGTGCTGTCGGGCGGGTCGGCCTATGGGCTGGATGCCTGTTCGGGCGTGGTGGACGGGCTGCGCGCGGCGGGGCGCGGGTTTCGGCTGGGCGATGCGACGATCCCGCTGGTGCCGGGGGCGATCCTGTTTGACCTGCTGAACGGCGGTGACAAGACCTGGGCAGAGAACCCCTACCGCGCCTTGGGCCGTGCGGCCTATGACGCCGCGGCTGAAGATTTCACGCTCGGCACCATCGGCGCGGGCACCGGCGCGCTGAGCGCGATGGTGAAAGGCGGGCTCGGGTCTGCGTCACTGCACCTGCCGGATGGGACAATGGTCGGCGCATTGGTCGCGGCCAATCCGGTGGGGGCCGTCACCACGCCGGGTGACCGTCACTTCTACGCCGCCCCCTTCGAGGTGGAAGCAGAGTTCGGCGGCATGGGCCCGGACCCGGCGACGGGGCTGGGGATGACGATGGAAAGCCGCAAGATGGCGTCGATGTCCCCGCGCGAAAATACGACGATCGCGATTGTCGCGACGGATGCGACCCTGACAAAGGCGCAATGCCAGCGGATGTCCGTTGCGGCCCATGACGGGATCGGGCGGGCCACGGTGCCTGCGCATACCCCCTATGACGGTGATCTGGTCTTTGGCCTGAGCACCGGCGCGCATGAGGTTGCCGAGAGCATTCTGCCGCTGATCGGTCATGCCGCGTCACTGTGTCTGGCGCGGGCGATTGCGCGGGCAGCCTATCACGCGACACCGGCGGCGGGCGATCTGCTGCCTTGCTGGTCTGATCTGAACAGCTAAGGTCATAAAAAGGCCCGCGTCCCCCTCTGGAAACGCGGGCCAATCAGGCGGGTTAGAGCCGCTTATTCGGTTTTCTCGGCCTCTGCATCGTCGGCCATGGGCGCGTCTGCTGCGGCCTCGGCTTCGGGAGAGAACGTCGCGAGATAGGCCGCAACATCTTCGCCGCCTTTGCGCATTCTGAACGACATTTTCGAACGGGCTTTCTTGTCATCCAGTGTGGTGCGCAGGAAATCGGTGGGGTTCTGCAGGTATTCGGCCATATTGGCTTCGTCCCAGACCAGACCGGCTTCACCGGCGGCGACCAGATCATCGCCATAGCGATAGTCTTCGACGGTGCCGGCCTGCTTGCCGATGATACCGTAAAGGTTCGGACCGACTTTGCCGCCCCGCTGGAAGGTTTCGCCAGCGTCGTCCACGATCATGTGGCAGGCTTTGCATTTGCCGAACTGCTTTTCGCCGGCGTCTGCGTCACCCATGCTATGGCTGTCTGCCAGGGCCGGAACCGCGATCACGGTGGCCAGTAGAGCGCTATAGATATGTTTCATTGCGATTTCCCATATGTATGAATCATCTTGTAACCTAGGGGGCGCCCCCGTGATTTCAACGGGCGCTTTTGTCGCGGGGCGATGCTGGGGCTCAGGCGCGGGGGCCTATCGTCACCTCAAGCGTCGCGATCCCGTCAACGCCGCCGGTCACGACATCCCCTTCCACAAGGGCCGCGACACCGGCTGGTGTGCCCGTCATGATGATATCCCCCGGGGCCAGCGCCATAGATTGCGACAAGATCGCCACGTGCTCACGTACCGACCAGATCAGATCGGCGAGATCGGCGTCCTGCCGCACCTCACCGTTCACGGCAAGCCAGATGCGCCCCTGTTCCACAGACGGGACATCGGCGATGGGTTTCAGCGCGGCAATCGGGGCGGAGTTGTCAAAGGCCTTGCCCCAATCCCATGGCCGACCGGCTTTCTTCGCCTCTGCCTGCAAGTCACGGCGGGTCAGGTCGATCCCGACCGAAGCCCCCCAGACGTGATCCATCACGTCAGCTTCCGCGATGTTGCGCCCGCCTTTGCCGATGGCGATCACCAGCTCGATCTCGTGGTGCAGATCCTCTGTCTGGGGCGGATAGGGGATGGTGCATGGCGTATCCAGCGCCGCATCGGCGGGTTTGGTGAAAAAGAACGGAGCCTCACGCGTCGGATCTTTGCCCATCTCGCGGGCGTGCGCCTCGTAGTTGCGACCCACGCAGAAGATGCGGCGCATGGGAAAACGGGCGTCGGTGCCCTGCACAGCCAGACTGGCCTGCGGCGCGGGGGGGAATACAAAATCATCAGCGGGCATGGGGCATATCCTTTGCAATAGTCGTGTCACAGACATACGCCCCTGCGGCAGCCCCGTCATCCGATAAGACACCAAAAGGCCGGTTAGACATAAGCTGCAACGCAAAAGGCCGACACAATACGTGCCGGCCTTTGTTTTCGTTTACCTTTGGGCCCCGCGCTATTTCTCGGGCTGGGTCGCTGGTTTTTCAACCGGATCGGCGGCGCCTGCGGGGGTGTCGTCGATCAGCTCTGCATCCTCGATATCGGCGCGGGTGGCCACAGGCGGCTTGGCATCCGCGCCCGAGTTATCCTCTAGTGCGCCGACGATCAGCGGCAGCATCTGCACACCGCCGGGCATGGCAACTTCGGACAGGGGCGGGGTTTTCCACGCCAGCGTATCGAAGCTGTGGCAGTTTTCGCAGATCGGCTTCCAGCTCGCGTGGATATGTTGGCAGTTGTCACAAATCCACTGAGGGCCGCGCGATACGGTCAGCGCCCGTGCCAGCCAGCCTTTGACGATGGTATCCGAAGCCCCCTCGCCCCGTTCGATGGCCGCCATCAAGGTGACCGAACGTGCGGTCGGGTCGGTTTCGACCAGATCCCCCAAGGACCGGCGCGCTTGCGGGAAATCTTCGGCGGCGATGTTCAGCTCTGCCAGCAGCATCTTGGTCTCGGGGTGGTCCGGCTGCACGCGGGTCAGCGTGGTAAACCGCTTGAGCCGCTCTTTCGGGGTCTCGTCCGGCTGGATCGCGGCGAAGGCACCGGCCAGATCGGGGTGCGGTTGTACGTCCCACGCTTTTTTCAGCACGCGGGCCGCATATTTCGGTTTGCCCTGATCGATATAACCATGCGCCGCCATCACGGCTGCGGGGATCAGATCGGGGGACAGGCGGTTCGCCTCGATCGCGGCCTCGCGGGCTTCGATGCTGTTGCCTTCGGCAATGACGTCTTTCGCCTCGGACAGGGCGAGCACGGCATCGCGACGTTTATGCACATCACGCGGCATCTGACCGTTCTTGAGCTTGGTGTTCAGCGTTTGGCGCGCACCGGCCCAATCTTCTTTCTCGGCCTGCAGTTTCAGCAGCACATCACCGGTTTCGGCATGTTTCGGTTTGATGGCAAAGGCTTTCTCGGCCAGCTTCAGCGCGGTTTCCGTGTCGCCTTCGGCCAGCTTCTGTTTCATGATCCCGCGCACACCGACAAAACGGGTGCGTTCGTTGGTCACCAGCTTGCGATAGGTCTCTTCTGCCTTGCGACGGTCGCCCGCCATTTCCGCAGCCTGCGCGATCAGCAGATTGGTCAGGTCGGGACGTTCAAGGTATTTATCCGCCTTTGCGGCCTTGGCCATCGCCAGACGCCCTTCGCCGCTGGCCAGCGCCATAAGCCCTTCGGAGAGCGCCTCGTAGCCCTTGCGTTCGCGGTTGCGGTCGAAATAGCGCGACAGCGCGGTTTCGTCGCCGTTCAGGAAATGCCAGACCGCAACCAGCAGCGCAAAGATCTTGAGCATGATCCAGACCGCGACAACCAGCAGGACCACGGCGATGACGGATTGCAGCGGGCCAAAGCTGTATTCGGTGCCCATCACGGTGACCTGCAACCCGCCCGAGCTTTCCAGCAAGAACGATGCGCCCCAGGTGATGGCGGCAATCACCGCAACGAACACAACGATCTTAATCAGTGACCAAAGCATAAATCAGGTTCCTCAGTTCGCCGTCAGGCGTTGTGTCAATGTCTGTACGGCGTCTTGGGCGTCGTGGCGCGCTTGCGCATCAGAGAGCCATTCTGACAGGGGCTCTTGGGCTTCGGGCGGCAGGGCTTTCACCTCTGCCAGCGCATCGGCCAGACGCCCGTCGCGCATTGCCGCTTCGGCGCGCGACAGGATCGCGTCGGGGTCATCCCCGTCACGCGGTGCAACCGACCGCGCCCCCAACTGCTGCTTGAAGAAGCCGCCAATGCCGCCCCCGTCCACATCAGGCGAGGCCGCGCGTGCCGCTGCAAGCGATGCCCGTGCCGCATCGGGGAAACGGTCCTGAAGATTGGCGGCGGTGACAACGCCCGTCGCCGCCGTATCGGCAAGGGCCGGCGGGACATCCTGAATACCATTGGCTTGCAGATCCGCAATCTCTGCTTCGAAGGGCTGGCCGGTTGTGACGGCAGAGACGATCCGGCCCAAGGCGGATTGCAACGTCGCGGCCTGTGCGGCCTGTGCCGTCGCTTCCTCTACGCTGAGCGCATTGTCGAGCAGACGTTGAATTTCATCGCGCTGCGTCTCGACCGAGGATTGCAGCGCCGCCAGTTCCTTTTCAAAGGCTGACGTATCGACAGGGGCCGGCGCCTCTGTCGCGGGGCGGCTGCCCAGATCATCCACACGGGTGGCCAGTTCGGCCACCAGCGCCTGAACCTCTTGCAGGGCGGCGTCATCGGTGGGCGCGGGGGCCGGGTCTGTCTCTTCCAGCGCCTTGATCCGTGCTTCTTGCGCGGCGATCGTGTCGGTCAGGCTAGATTGCGAGGTGTCCGCAGGGCGCAGGCCCGCCTGTTCCAGCAAATCATATTCCGCCACGGCAAAGCCGATCCCGCCCGCGATGATGCCGCCGAACAGCATCGGCCAAAAGACACTACCGCGCTTTTCAGGCTCTGCCACAGGGGTGACGGGGGGCGGCGTCTTGGTTGGCGTGGCCGGTTTCGCTGATGTGGTCGATGCGGTTGACGTCGCTGGCTTTGACGCGGGCGTTGCCGGTTTATCAGAGGCCGTGTCCGGCTTTACATCTTTCGTGTCAGGCTTTGCATCGGATTTTGTGTCACTTGGCTTCGTCTCGGGTTTGGCAGACGTCGAGGCGGTCGCGGGCGAAGCAGCCTTGGCCGCTGTATCACTGCCCCCCGTTTTCACAGCGGGTGTCGTTGCCTCTTTGGCGTCGCTTGCTTTCACAGCACCCGATGCTGTGTCGGTGGTTTTCACGCTTTCCGGTTTGGCACTCGCTTTGTCATCGCTGGCTTTACCCGTCGCGGTTTTATCAGCGCTCGCCGCGCTTGCAGCAGATGTCTTGGCCGCAGGCTTGGGCTTGGCCGTTGATGGCTTCGCCGTTGTCCCAGCCGGTTTTGTCGCCGTGGACGATCCGGTTTTCTTCGCTGTGGTCTTCGGCTTGGCGGCGGCAGCAGACGCCTTTGATGTCGAAGATGTCTTCGGGGTGTCGTCACCTGAACTGGGTGTTTTCGCTTTCGCCACGCTTAAAAACCTTTCCGATTCTGACCTGATATCAGACGTATTTCACAACCTTAGACGGCATCTAGGTCGACCTTCAAGCTAACCTGTTCCAATCCACCGCAGTTTCAAGCGTAAAACGCAGTGACGTGGCGGTTGGTTCAGGGGCGATGAGTATCTGCTGAACCACTGTGCGGTCCAGCGCCTCGGCCACGGCGGGGCTGAGGGCGATGATGGTGGCCCGCCGCGTTTCACATGCCTGATCGGCGAATTGCGCGGCGGTGCGCGGGGAAAACAGCGGCACGATCGACGGGCCATCTGCCAGCGCGGCTTGGGCGTCACGCGTCAGAGGTAGCGCCTGCTGGTCATAAAGCACCACAGGGCGTGTCGGCAGACCGGCCTGCGTTAACCGTTCGGCAATATCCCCGCGCTGATGCGTGCCGCGCAGATGCAGCAGGGGCGCCGCGGGGCGATGTGCCTTGATCATCGGGAGCAAACGCGCGGCATCGGGCGCGTAACACGCGACCTGCCAGCCCTTGGCCGCAGCCGCCTGCGCCGTCGCCTCGCCCACACAATAAGCCGGCAGGGTGCCGCCCTTCGGGCCATGCGCCACGCCATTGGCCGAGGTAAAGATCACCCCGCCGATGCCGCCCAGATCAACAGGTACGGCGGTCGGTCGAATTTGCAGCAACGGGCTGGTCACCACCCGCACCCGCGACAGCAGTGCAGCCGGCAGGCTGGCCGCAAACGCCACGCAGGCGGGCGCAGGGCGGGTCAGGATCAACGCTGGTTTTGTCATCTGACGCTTGGGCCCCAAGGATTGTTCCACCTGCCCCAAGGTGTTACTTGGCCCCTGTCACCCTTGCAACGGAAACAGCCATGTTACTTCTTGGATTGGAAAGCAGCTGCGATGATACCGCCGCCGCACTGGTGCGTCAGCTGCCGGGGCAACGCGCCCTCGTGCTGTCTTCTGTCGTTGTGGGGCAGACCGAGCTTCATGCCTCTTTCGGCGGTGTCGTCCCCGAAATCGCAGCCCGCGCCCACGCGGAAAAGCTTGACCTTTGCGTCGAAAAGGCGCTGGCCGAGGCCGCGCTGACCTTGGCGGATGTTGACGGTTTCGCCGTGACCGCGGGACCGGGACTGATCGGTGGCGTGCTGTCGGGCGTGATGTGCGCCAAGGGGCTGTCGGCCGCGACGGGCAAGCCGCTTTATGGCGTGAACCATCTGGCGGGCCATGCGCTGACGCCACGGCTGACCGATGATGTCCCCTATCCCTATCTGATGTTGCTGGTGTCCGGCGGGCATTGCCAGTTCCTGCTGGTGCATGGGCCGGACCGGTTTGAACGCTTGGGCGGCACCATCGACGACGCCCCGGGCGAGGCTTTTGACAAGGTGGCGCGCCTGATCTCACTGCCGCAGCCGGGGGGGCCCGCGATTGAACAAGCGGCCAAGGCGGGCGATCCAAAGCGCTTTGCCCTGCCGCGCCCGCTGCTGGACCGGCCCGATTGCGACATGTCTTTTTCGGGGTTGAAAACGGCGGTGCTGCGCACGCGGGACAAGGTGATCGACGAAAAAGGCGGGTTGAGCGTTCAGGATCAGGCCGATCTGGCTGCCGGTTTCCAGGCAGCCGTAACCGATGTACTGGCCGAAAAGACCCGCCGCGCCTTGCGGAAATATCTGGACCATGCGCCTGATGTGCGCACCCTTTGTGTTGCGGGTGGCGTGGCCGCGAACAAGGCAATAGGCCGCGGGTTAGAGACTGTTGCCGCCGAAGTAGACTGCGCCTTTATCGCGCCGCCGCTGTCGCTGTGCACCGATAATGCCGCGATGATCGCCTTTGCCGCGATCGAGCAAAGCCAGCTGCGCGCGCCCGATGATCTGACCCTGTCGGCCCGCCCGCGTTGGCCGCTGGACACAAGCCAGCCCGCCATGTTGGGCAGCGGCAAAAAAGGAGCGAAAGCATGAGCATTGCCGTTCTGGGGGCCGGTGCGTTTGGCACTGCGTTGGCGATCTCTTTGGCGGGTAAGGGCGCGGTGACGCTATGGGCGCGGGATGCACAGGGCATGGGGCAGAGCCGTGAAAACACCGCCCGCCTGCCCGGTTGCCCGCTGCCCGAGGGCCTGTTCGTGACCGGCGATCTGGCAGAGGCCGCCAAGGCGCAGACCTTGCTCGCCGCCGTCCCGATGCAAAAACTGCGCGGATTTCTGCGCGATAACGCTGCCGCATTGGACGGCAAGACCATCGTCGCCTGTTGCAAGGGGATCGAGCTGAACACCGGTCTTGGCCCTGTCGCCGTGATCCGCGAGGTGCTGCCCCATGCGACCGCAGCGATCCTCACGGGGCCAAGCTTTGCCGCGGACATAGCGCGGGGGCTTCCCACGGCGCTGACCCTTGCTTGCGCCGATAAAACCACCTGCGCGACCCTACAACAGAGCCTAACAACGGCAAACCTGCGTCTTTACCGCACCTCTGATACCGTGGGTGCGGAATTGGGGGGCGCGCTAAAGAACGTGGTGGCCATCGCCTGCGGTGCCGCAATCGGCGCGGGCCTGGGCGAAAGCGCCCGCGCCGCCGTGATGACCCGTGGCTTCGCCGAAATGCAGCGGCTTGCCGCGCATCACCATGCGGATCCGGTGACCTTGGCGGGCCTGTCCGGTTTTGGCGATCTGACGCTGACCTGCACCTCGACCCAATCGCGGAACTACCGGCTGGGGCTGGCCCTCGGCCGGGGGGAGCCCTTTGACAGCGCCACCACCGTCGAAGGTGCCGCCACCGCGCGGGCGGTCGATGCGCTGGCCCATGACAACGGGCTGGATCTGCCGATCACCGCCGCCGTTGCAGGTCTGGTCGAGAACCGCTTAGATGTAGCCAGCGCGATGAAAGCGCTTTTGACCCGCCCTTTAAAGGAAGAATAACATGCTGGTTGCCCTTATTGCCAAAGACAAAGCTGGCGCGCTTTCCGTGCGTCAGGAAAACCGCCCCGCCCATGTGGAATACCTGAAATCCACTGGCGTCGTTGCCCAGGCCGGTCCGCTGCTGGATGATGCCGGCGATATGATCGGGTCTTTGGTCATTCTGGATGTCGCTGACAAAGCCGCGGCACAGGATTGGGCCGACAATGACCCCTATGCCAAGGCCGGGTTGTTCGCCGATGTGCAGCTGATCCCGTGGAACCGGGTGATCGGGTAATGGCCTACTGGCTGTTCAAATCCGAACCCTCGACCTGGGGCTGGCCGGATCAGGTCGCCAAGGGGGACGCGGGCGAGGAATGGGACGGCGTGCGCAACTATCAGGCGCGCAACTTCATGCGCGAGATGGCGGTTGGCGATCTGGGGTTCTTCTACCATTCGCAAGGCGAGCGCGCGATTGTCGGCATTGTCGAGGTCTGCGCCGCCGCGCATCCCGATAGCTCGACCGAGGACGCACGCTGGGAATGTGTCGATATCAAAGCCGTGCGCCCGTTTGAAAAACCGGTGACGCTGGACGATATCAAGGCCGATGGCCGGTTCGATGATATGCCGCTGGTCAAAAGCCCGCGTCTGTCTGTCCAGCCTGTCACAGCAGAGCAATGGAGCGCGATCTGCGCCTTGGGAAACACCAAACCCTAGAGCCTTAAACACGCTTTAGACACGCGCTTTAGACATAAAAACGCCCGCTGAACCAAGCGGGCGTTTTCAGTTCGGCAGGGTCAGATTTACGCGTAAACGGATTCTTTGCCGAAGTGTTTGGTCAGCATATAATAGACCACCGCGCGGTATTTGTTCCGCTCGGATTTGCCGTAAGTCTCTACGGCCTTGTGGATACCGTCCATCAGCTCGGGGCTATCCGAGAGACCAAGCTTTTTGATGAGGAAGTTGTTCTTGACCAGCTCAAGCTCGCTTTCCTGCGACGCGGCGATGGTCTGCGCGTCAGCGTTATAGATCGACGGACCGCAACCGATGGTCACTTTCGTCAGCAGGTCCATATCTGGCGTCATGCCGCATTTCGTTTGCAGATCGTCGGCATATTTCGCGATCCATTCATCTCTTTTGCCCATTCGTGGTCTCCAACCGTTGATTTGACCGATGTTTCCGGCCTGGTTTCAGACCCTAAAGCGGTTTTGACGCGCGCAAAAGAAATTTTTCCCGCCTGCGTTGGTCTGTGCGGTTTTCGGCATATCTTGATTGCGGGTCGTCCCGCGTCAAACGCTTGTACCGAAGCGGTTTTTCCGCAAAACTACGATGATGAAGACCACCCTTGCCACCGCTTTCGCCCTTTGTCTTGCGCCGTTTCCTGGCGTCGCGGGGCCGCTGCCCGATCCCGTTGATCCGGCCAGCTTTGCGCCCGTCGATCTGGACGAGGCGATCCTCGGGCAATTGCTGTTTTACGACCCGATCCTGTCGGGCAACCGCAATATCGCCTGCGCCACCTGTCACCACCCTGATTTTGCCACCAGCGATGGCGTGTCACTGGGTCTGGGCGAAGGTGGGGTCGGGCTGGGGCTGGAACGGCGCGGGGATCCCGACAACATGCCGCCCCACCGCATCCCGCGCAATTCGCCTGCCTTGTTCAATCTGGGCGCAAGGGAATTCACCGTGCTGTTCCACGATGGCCGGATCGAGGTTGACGCCGGGATGCCCTCGGGTTTCCGCACGCCGCTGGACGACGATATGCTTGACGGTTTTGCGTCTTTGCTCTCGGCGCAAACCATGTTTCCGGTGCTCAGCCCCGACGAGATGGCCGGCCAGAATATGGAGAATGACGTGGCCAAAGCCGTGCGTCAGGGTCTGATCACGGCGCAGGGCGGGGCGTGGGATATTCTGGCGCGACGGGTGGCGGGCTTGCCCGACTATGCGCGGCGGTTCCAATCTGTCTATGATCATATCACCACGCCCGACGACATCGGATTTACCGATATTTCAAACGCGATTGCCGTCTTTGTGGCCTATGAATGGCGGTCAGACAGCTCTGCCTTTGATGCCTATCTGCGCGATCCGTCAGCCCCGTTGGACGCCGATGCGCAAAAGGGCATGGCGCTGTTTTATGGCGAGGCGGGCTGTAGCACCTGCCACGCGGGGGCGTTCCAGACCGACCATAGTTTTCACGCGATGGGGGCACCGCAGCTTGGCCCCGGCAAGGCAGCCGTGTTTGAAACCCACACCCGCGATACGGGGCGCATGGGGGTGACCGGAAATGGGGCCGATGCCTATGCCTTTCGCACGCCGTCCCTGCGCAATGTGATGCAGACCGGCCCTTGGGGGCATGCGGGCGGGCACAGCCAGATAGAGAAGTTCTTGCGCGATCATATGGATCCGGCCCGCGCGGCGAAACGCTTTGCCCCCGGCGCGGCTGACAGAAACGGGGTCCGCCTGCCGCCGCTGGACGGGGATGACTGGCGCGAGATGGACGACCCCGCCTCCCGCGATGCCATCACCCAAGCCGCGATGATCCGCGCGCCCAAAGGGCTGAATCCCGGTGATATCGCCGCGTTAGTGTCTTTCTTGCGCAGTCTGGATGACCCGCAGGCGCTGTCGGGACGCTTGGGTATCCCTGACACGGTGCCAAGCGGTCTGGCCGTGGGCGGTGCGCCCTGATCAATCGGGCTGCGTGACCGTGATCTGATCGCCTGCCGTCACGCGCATGGGGTCGCTTTGGGTGCCGTCTGGCCAGCGGACCTGCACCGTTGCTTCTGCCGCGTCGCCGATGCCGAAATGCAGCGGTGCCAGCACCGCCCCCGCATGACCGCCGCCAATGGTAATTTGCTGGCTTTGCACGGCGTCGCCCACCGTCACGATCACCCGCGCCCCCACGGCAAAGCGATTGCCGCCCGCGCCCCGCACCGCGATGCGCACAAAGCGGCCTGCCTCGGGCGTCACATTGCGATACATACGCATCGGCGCGCGCCGGTTCACCACGGCAAGATCCAGCAGCCCGTCGCCGTCAAAATCCGCCAGTGCCGCCCCCCGTGACCGCGCGATATCGGCCACACCTGCGGTGTCACCAACCTCGGTAAAACGGCCATCCTCCCCTTGGATCAACAGGTTATTCGGATCGCGCATCGCCATGCCGGGCATCTGGTCGACATTGCCCTTGGCGATAAACAGATCGGCGCGGCCATCGTTGTTCACATCGGCGAAACTGGCGTGCCATCCGGTAGACGGGCGGCCATCGCCGGGCACATAGGGGCGCTGCGCATAGGTGCCGATGTCATAGGGCGCGCCGCGATAGCTGCCGTCGGCTTGCGCCACCTGCATCAGCTGGTCCCCCATAGAGGTGAGCATCAGCTCGTCCCGTTGGTCGCCCGTCAGGTCACGGCTGGCGATCCCCATCCCCCAAAGCGAGACTTTGGCCCAGCCATCCGCTTCGGTCAGGAACCGCTGTTCAGCGATATCCCACATCTGCTCGGCCCCGCCGGAGACATAATAGTGTCTATCATTGGAGATTCGCAGCGATTTGAGCCCGCGCGCATCCTCTGCGGCAAGCATCGAGAGGGCGCAATACCCCGGCGACAGCGCGTGCGCGGTATATTGGGGCGAGGTGCCGCCGTTGGGTGTGAGCAGCGTGTTGGTATCACAGGCACCAAACGGCCCGTCGGGATTGGCGCGGTCAACATAATGGCCGATCGCAAGCGTGGGAAAGGATGCGCCATCCTCCCACCAGGCGGTGAAGGCGGTGGTCCATTGATCGGTTTGCGGGATGCCCCATGCCTCTGTCACATCGGTGAACTGGCAATCCGCGCCGCCCTGAAGCACGCGGTCCGGCCCGACGCGCATGACATATAGATCAAGCAGCCCGTCACCGTTCATATCGACAGGATAGGCCCCCGTGGCGCCCGTAATCTCGGGGTCGATCACAGCCCGTTCAAAGGCGATTTCCCCCGCGTCAGAGACGTTTTTGAGCAACAATAGCGGTGCAGTGCCACCTGCGGCCACCAGATCGGGCAGCCCGTCGCCCGAACAGTCAAACGCCGACACACCGCCGCCGACAAAATGTTCCCACCCGCCGGTATAATGGTGGTCGGGCAGGCCCGCGCTGATGTCCTGAAACAACGGATCGGCATGGGCAGCAGAGGCAAAGACACAGGCTGCCGCTAGCACACGATGGATCACGCAGCATTCTCCCCCAGCAGGGCGTCGGTCACATCGGACAGGGCCAGTGCAGCAGCCCCTTTCGCCCAGACGGACCCGCCCCAAGCGTGGATATCGACAGGGGTCGGCGCGCGGCCTGCGGGGAGGATCATAGAGTTCATCTCGCTTAACACATCATCAACGTTCAGATAGTCATAGCGCATCCGTTCGCCGCTGAGAATGATCCGTTCGGGGTCAAACAACTGCACGATATTGGCAAGCCCGACGCTCAGGAACCGTCCGGCGCGGTTAAAGATCGCGAGCGCGGCCTCGTTGCCCGCGTTCGCTTCGTCATACAGGGTTTCGATCATCGACACGGCAGAGCTTTCGGCGCGCGGGTCGCGTTCAAACGCGGTGCCTGCCTCGCGGATAATGGCATAATCGGCGACATAGGCCTCAAGACAGCCGCGCTGCCCGCAACGGCACAAGGCACCGTCCAACTGCACCTTGGTGTGGCCCAGCTCCATCCCCGGGCCAAGGGCGCCGCGAAACAGCCGGTTGTTCAGCACCAGCCCCATGCCGACGCCGCGTTCAATGGTCACCACGGCAAAGTTGGAAATCCCCCGACCGGCCCCGAACCACAGTTCGGCCAGCGTCAGCAGGTTGGTGTCATTGTCCAAAGACACAGGCAGCCCCAGCGTTTTCGACAGCAGATCGCGCAGCGGCATATCCGTATCCAGCATCACCGGCGACCATTTCACGATCCCTAGGCTCGCATCCACCAGCCCGGGCAAGCCGATTCCCACGGCGCTGATGTCGGACATTACGCGTCCCGATTTCTGCAACAACCTGTCCATGAGGGAACTGACTTCGGACAACATATCTTCGGTAGACTGCCGCAGCGACGCACTGGCGACATGGGCCTCGGCGATGATCGTGCCGGCAAGGTCCAGCAATACCGCGGTATGGCGTTCGTCCGACAGCTTCATGCCCACGACGAAACGGCTTTGCGGGGCGACCCGCAGGGCAATGGGCGGGCGGCCACGGCTGGGGCCGCGCTGGCTGTCCTCTACCTCTTGCAGCAGACCGCGCGCGATCAGATCAGAGGTGATGGTGGTCACCGACCCGGGGCTGATGTTGAGCTTGCGCGCCACATCCATGCGCGGCATCTGCCCGTTCGCGCGGACCTGTTCAAACACCTGTTGGCGCAGCGGGCGTGTATCATCCTGCGGCAAGGCCAGCAGCGGGCCACAGCCTGAAGACACAAGTTTTGACCCCTCCGACCCAAGGTCGCGAATTAGTTCGCTCGCCAAACTTTATCCTCCCGATGTATTTTGAAATTCCCCTGCAACAGGTTAATCCCTCTGTCTCCCACAGGAAATAAGCCGTGTTTTGCCGATCTGTGTCAAATTCTTTGTGTCATAATGTAAAATTTATTTTGACAACTGAATTAAAGTGCGCAACCTCATACTACGACGTCACCGATGCCACCAAGGACATCGGATCATTTCATCTGGGAGGAAAGAAATGCGTAAACTCTTTATGGCAGCGGCCGTCGCCACTGCTGGCTTCACTCAGACCGCAGCAGCCGAGGATATCACCGTCGGCGTGAGCTGGTCGAACTTCCAAGAAGAGCGGTGGAAAACAGACGAGGCCGCGATCAAGGCCGCGCTGGACGCTGCCGGTGCGAAATATGTCAGCGCCGATGCGCAATCGTCGTCGGCCAAGCAGTTGTCGGATGTGGAAAGCCTGATCGCCCAAGGCGTTGATGCGCTGATCATCCTTGCCCAAGACAGCCAGGCCATCGGCCCCGCAATCACCGCAGCCGCGGACGAAGGTATTCCGGTTGTGGGCTATGACCGCCTGATCGAAGACCCCCGCGCCTTTTACCTGACCTTCGACAACGTCGAGGTGGGCCGTATGCAAGCGCGTGCCGTGCTGGAAGCGATGCCAAAGGGCAACTATGTGATGATCAAGGGCTCGCCCACCGATCCGAACGCCGACTTCCTGCGCGGCGGCCAGCAAGAAGTGCTGCAATCCGCGATTGATGCGGGCGATATCACCATCGTTGCCGAAGCCTATACCGACGGCTGGCTGCCCGCCAACGCACAGCGCAACATGGAGCAGATCCTGACCGCGCAAGACAACAACGTTGATGCGGTTGTTGCCTCCAATGACGGGACAGCAGGCGGTGCCGTTGCCGCGCTGACCGCGCAAGGCATGGAAGGCACGCCCGTGTCCGGCCAGGACGGCGACCACGCGGCGCTGAACCGTGTTGCCAAGGGCACGCAGACCGTCAGCGTCTGGAAAGACGCCCGTGATCTGGGCAAGAACGCAGCCGAAATCGCTGTTGCCCTTGCCGGCGGCACCGAGATGGCAGACGTGGACGGCGCGCAGGAATGGACATCCCCTGCGGGCACGGCCCTGTCGGCCAAGTTTCTGGCCCCCGTGCCTGTCACCATCGACAACCTGAACGCGGTTCTGGACGCCGGCTGGATTTCGAAAGAAGCCCTGTGCCAAGGCGTGACAGACGTCGCGGCCTGTAACTAAGACCAAAACGCACACCCCGCCCCCTGATGCGGGGTGTGCCACCCGTTTGCTTCAGCCCGGCTGCCGCGCTTTGCGGCCCCGCTGATTGACATTGCGACCCAATCCGGAAGCCAATCACATGACAGATACGACCACCGAAACCGGGGCAGATGTACATCCGTCGCCGACAGCGCCCAAGCGCTCTTTTCTTAGCCAGCTCGAAATCGATACCCGTCTGTTAGGGATGATCGGTGCGTTCATTCTGGTCTGCCTCGTGTTCAACGTGCTGACCGACGGGCGCTTTCTGACGCCGCGCAATATTTTCAACCTCACGATCCAGACGGTCAGCGTTGCCATTATGGCGACCGGTATGGTCTTTGTGATCGTGACCCGACACATCGACCTGTCGGTCGGCGCGATGCTGGCCACCTGCTCTGCCGCGATGGCGATGACCCAGACCGATATCCTGCCGCGTATGCTGGGCATGGGGTTGGGGCATCCGATGATCCCCTGGATCGCCATCGTCGTCGGCCTGCTGTTTGGCACCATCATCGGCGCGTTTCAGGGCTGGCTGATCGGGTTCCTCACGATCCCCGCCTTCATCGTGACCTTGGGCGGGCTGCTGATCTGGCGCAACGTGGCGTGGTATATGACCGACGGTCAAACCATCGGGCCGCTGGATGAGACCTTCCGCAAGTTCGGCGGAATCAACGGAACCTTGGGCGAGACATGGTCTTGGGTCGTCGGGCTGATCGCCGTGGTTCTGGCGCTTTGGGCGCTGTGGTCGTCACGGCGCAACAAGGTCAACCACGGGTTTCACGTGAAACCGGTTTGGGCCGAGGTGCTGGTCGGTCTGATTATCGCCGTGGGCATTCTGGGCTTTGTCGCCATCCTGAACGCCTATGAGGTTCCGACCGCGCGTCTGATGCGCGAGTTCAAGGCCCGTGGCGATGTGATGCCCGAAGGCTATACCGCGTCTTACGGTATCCCCTATTCGGTGTTGCTGCTGATCGCGCTGGCGATTGGCATGACCGTGATGGCCAAACGCACGCGGCTGGGGCGCTATATCTTTGCCACGGGCGGCAACCCCGACGCGGCAGAGCTGTCGGGTATCAATACCCGTCTGCTGACGGTCAAGGTCTTTGCCCTGATGGGGGCCCTGGTGGCGCTATCCGCGGTTGTTGCCTCTGCCCGTTTGACCAACCACTCGAACGACATCGGCACGTTGGACGAACTGCGTGTTATTGCGGCGGCTGTCATTGGCGGCACGGCTCTGGCGGGCGGTATAGGGACGATCCACGGGGCCATTCTGGGTGCCTTGATCATGCAATCGCTGCAATCGGGCATGGCTATGGTGGGCGTTGACGCACCGCTACAAAACATCGTCGTCGGTGCGGTTCTTGTTTTCGCCGTCTGGATCGACATCGTCTATCGCCGCCGTATGGGAGGGAAATCATGACACCGCTTGTAGAGCTCAAGAATATCTCGTTGTCCTTCGGGGGGGTGCGTGCCGTCGATAACGTGTCGCTGGACCTGTATCCGGGCGAGGTCGTCGGCCTGTTGGGGCACAATGGCGCGGGGAAATCCACGCTGATCAAGATCCTCGCTGGTGCCTATCAGATGGACGAGGGCGAAATCTGGATCGAGGGCAAGAAAGCCAGCATCCATTCGCCCCGTGACGCCCGCCGCCACAACATCGAGACCATCTACCAGACGCTGGCGCTGGCCGATAACCTTGATGCGCCCAGCAACCTGTTTCTGGGGCGCGAACTGACCAATAAATTCGGCCTTGTGGATGACGCGCGGATGGAGGCAGAAACCCGCAAGATCATGGCGCGTCTCAACCCCAACTTTAAGAAGATAAGCGAGCCTGTCTCGGCGCTTTCGGGCGGTCAGCGGCAATCGGTTGCGATTGCCCGCGCGGTCTATTTCAACGCCAAGATCCTGATCATGGACGAACCGACTGCCGCCCTTGGGGTGCATGAAAGCAAGATGGTTGCCGATCTGATCAAAGAGCTAAAGGCCCAAGGGCTTGGCATCTTCCTGATCAGCCACGACACCCGCGAGATGCTTGAGCTGTGCGACCGTGTGTCGGTGATGAAGAACGGCGCGCTGATCGGCACCGAAAAGGTCGGCGACGTGACCGAGGATGACATCCTGAGCATGATCATCATGGGCAAGGCGCGCGACGCCGCATAGGCGCTGACAAAGGGGAAAACCATGTTTCTGGGGCTTGATCTGGGCACCTCTGGGCTGAAAGCCCTGCTGGTGGACGACGCCGAAAACATCATCGCGGAAAGCGTGGCACCCTTGCAGGTGTCGCGCCCCCACGATGGCTGGGTCGAACAGGACCCGCGCGATTGGTTCACCGCCTGCGCCGACGCGATTGCGGGGCTGGGGGTTGATCTGGCCGCCGTGCAGGGTATCGGGCTTAGCGGGCATATGCATGGCGCGACCCTGCTGGATGCCGCGGGCACGCCGCTGCGCCCCTGTATGCTGTGGAACGACACCCGCGCCGCAGCACAGGCCGCCGCGATGGATGCTGATCCCCTCTGGCGTGCGGTCACGGGCAACATCGTCTTCCCCGGTTTCACCGCGCCCAAAGTGGAATGGGTGCGCGAAAATGAACCCGATATTTTCCCGCGGATCGCCAAGGTGTTGCTGCCCAAGGACGCGCTGCGCTTTTGGCTGACCGGCGACGCGGTGTCAGAGATGTCGGATGCCGCAGGCACAAGCTGGCTGGATACCGGCGCGCGCGACTGGTCCGACGCTTTGCTGGAACGGTCCGGCCTGACGCGGGCACAGATGCCTTCGTTGGTCGAAGGATCGCAGGTGTCAGGGCACCTAAGCGGCTCTATCGCGGGGCAACTGGGCCTGCCTGCGGGGATCCCCGTTGCGGGGGGCGGCGGGGATAATGCTGCCTCGGCCATCGGGATGGGTGTGGTGAAACCGGGTCAGGCTTTCGTCTCGCTTGGCACCTCGGGCGTGCTGTTTGCCGCGACGCCCGACTATGCCGCGGCACCTGAAAGCGCGCTGCACAGCTTTTGCCACGCGCTGCCGGACCTGTGGCACCAGATGGGGGTGATCTTGTCGGCCACGGATTCGCTGAATTGGCTGGCTGGTGTGTTGAACGAGGACGCGCGGACGCTTACCTCTGATCTGGGCGCGTTGCAGGCCCCCGGTCGCACGATCTTTATGCCCTATCTGGGCGGAGAGCGGACGCCCCATAACGACGCCAATATCCGGGGTGGTTTCCTGCACCTCGCCCATAACACCGACCGCGCCGCCATGACCCGTGCGGTGCTGGAGGGGGTGACCCACGCCCTACGCGACAGTTTCGACGCGATGCGGCAAACCGGCACGCGGATCGACAGCCTGATTGCCGTCGGTGGCGGGTCAAAATCCGATTACTGGCTGTCGGCCATCACCACGTCACTGAACATGCCGATCCAGCTGCCCGCCGCGGGTGACTTTGGCGGTGCCCTTGGGGCTGCGCGCTTGGGTCGTATGGCCGCCACAGGTGCCGGGGCCGAGATCGCCGTGCCGCCCCCCATTTCCCGCGTGATAGAGCCTGTTCCAGCCCTAGTAGATGCCTTTTCGGAGGCCCACGCCCGATATTCAGACACGTATAGCGCCGTAAAACATTTGCGCTAAGACAAGAAGGACCATCCCCATGACCAGCTTTTTCGACGGCATCCCGACGATCTCTTACGACCCGCAAGCGGACCATGATTTCGCCTATCGCAGCTATAATCCCGACGAGATGCTGATGGGCAAGACGATGGCAGAGCATCTGCGCTTTGCCGTTGCCTATTGGCACAGTTTCGCATGGGAAGGCGGCGACCCTTTTGGCGGCCAGACCTTCCTGCGCCCCTGGTTCGACACCACGATGGACGCCGCCCGCGCCAAGGCCGACACCGCGTTTGATATGTTCAAGATCCTCGGTCAGCCGTATTTCTGCTTCCACGACGCCGATGTCCGTCCCGAGGGCGATACCTTTGCCGAAAGCACCGCGCGGCTGCACGAGATCACCGATTACTTTGGCGAGAAGATGGAGCAGACGGGCACCAAGCTGCTGTGGGGCACGGCCAACCTGTTTTCCAACCGCCGCTATATGTCGGGTGCTGCCACCAACCCCGACCCCGATATTTTTGCCTATGCCGCCGCGACGGTGAAGGAATGTATCGACGTCACCCACAAGCTGGGCGGCGAGAACTATGTGCTGTGGGGCGGGCGCGAAGGCTATGAAACGCTGCTGAACACCGACCTGAAACGCGAACGCGAACAGGCGGGGCGTTTCTTGCAGATGTCCGTCGAATACGCCCGCAAGATCGGCTTCAAGGGTGCCATCCTGATCGAGCCTAAACCGCAGGAACCGACCAAACACCAGTATGACTACGACGTTGCCACCGTCTATGGTTTCCTCAAGGACTACGGGCTTGAGAACGAGGTGAAGGTGAACATCGAACAGGGTCACGCCATTCTTGCCGGGCATTCGTTTGAACACGAGTTGGCGATGGCCTCGGCGCTTGGGATTTTCGGGTCGATCGACATGAACCGCAACGACTACCAGTCAGGCTGGGACACCGACCAATTCCCCAATTCCGTCCCCGAAGTCGCGCTGGCCTATTACGAAGTGTTGAAAGCGGGCGGTTTCACCACCGGCGGCACCAACTTTGACGCCAAACTGCGCCGCCAGTCGCTGGACGCCGAGGATCTGATCCTTGCCCATGTCGGTGCGATGGATGTCTGTGCCAAGGGCCTGAAAGCCGCCGCCGCGATGCTGGAGGATGGCAAGCTCGAAGCGGCGCGGGACGCGCGCTATGCGGGTTGGGGCTCTGAACGCGGCCAAGGCCTGCTGAGCAGCGATCTGGAGACGATCAACGCACAGGTCAAAGCCGATGCGCTGAACCCGCAGCCCGCCTCGGGCCGTCAGGAAGCGCTGGAAAATCTGGTTAACCGCTATCTTTAAGCTGTTACATGGCGCTGTTAGGGGTCTAGGCTGACCGATAAGGGGGCCCGAGATGTTCAAACGCTACGCCATTTACTATACGCCGCCGCCGGGGGATTTCGCCCGGCGGGGCGCGGCTTGGTTGGGCTGGGATGTGCAGGCGGGCGAAGCTGTGGCACATCCCGATATCGCAGGGCTTGATATTGCCAAGCTGACCCAGAGACCACGCAAATACGGGCTACACGGGACCGTCAAGGCGCCGTTCTTTCTGGCGGATGGGACCAGCGCGGCACAGCTGACCGAAGGCCTCGCCGCCTTTTGCAAAGGGCAAGCGCCGGTGCAGTTGGATGGGCTGGCCCTGTCGCAGATCGGGCGGTTTCTGGCACTGGTGCCGCAGGGCGACACGACCGCGCTTGGCAGTCTTGCGGCCTCTGCCAATGTGGTGCTGGACGCCTTCCGCGCGCCGCTGTCAGAGGCGGAGTTCACGCGCAAGAACGCCCCCTACCTGACCGATCAGCAGCGGATTTACCTCAAAACCTACGGATACCCCCATATTATGGAGTATTTCCGCTTTCACATCACCCTCACCGGACCGCTTGCGCCCGATCAGATCGACCCCGTCAAAACGGCTCTGCATCGCTATTTAGGGTCGGATACCCCTGCCCCCTTCACCATCGATAGTCTGACGCTTTGTGGCGAGGATGCGCAGGGGCGGTTTCACGAGGTCGAACGCTTCGCGTTTGGCACCTGACCCACGAAAAACGCCGCCCTGCATCCCTGCAAGGCGGCGTTTTGTCAGACGGTATGCACCGGCTTAGTAGCGGTAGTGTTCCGGCTTGAACGGGCCTTCGGGTGTGACGCCTATATAGGCGGCTTGTTCGCTGCTCAGCTGGGTCAGTTTCACGCCGATACGATCAAGGTGCAAACGGGCGACTTTCTCGTCCAGATGCTTGGGCAGGATATAGACCTTGTTCTCGTATTTGCCGGTGTTTTCCCACAGTTCGATCTGCGCCAGCACCTGGTTGGTGAAAGACGCGGACATGACGAAGGACGGGTGACCGGTGGCGTTGCCGAGGTTCAGCAGACGGCCTTCGGACAGCAGGATCAGACGGTTGCCCGAAGGCATCTCGATCATGTCGACCTGTTCCTTGATGTTGGTCCACTTGTGGTTCTTCAGCGCGGCAACCTGGATTTCATTGTCAAAGTGGCCGATGTTGCCGACGATCGCCATGTCCTTCATCTCGCGCATATGCTCGATGCGGATCACGTCCTTGTTGCCGGTGGTGGTGATGAAGATGTCGGCACTGTCCAGCACGTCTTCCAGCAGGACAACCTCGAACCCGTCCATCGCCGCTTGCAGCGCGCAGATCGGGTCGGCTTCGGTCACTTTCACGCGGGCACCGGCACCGGCCAGCGATGCGGCAGAGCCTTTGCCAACGTCGCCATAGCCACAGACAACAGCGACCTTACCGGCCATCATCACATCTGTCGCGCGGCGGATACCGTCGACCAGCGATTCACGGCAGCCGTATTTATTGTCGAACTTGGACTTGGTGACGCTGTCGTTGACGTTGATCGCGGGGAAGGGCAGCTGGCCTTGCTTCACCAGATCATACAGACGGTGGACGCCAGTGGTGGTTTCCTCGGACACGCCCTTGATCTGGTCGCGCATCTTGGTGAACCAGCCGGGGGATTGCTCCATCCGCTTTTGAATCTGCGCCTTGATCGCGACTTCTTCTTCCGACGTTGGCACGGGGATCACGTCTTCGCCAGCTTCGGCACGGGCGCCCAGCAGGATGTACAGGGTCGCATCGCCGCCATCATCAAGGATCAGGTTCGGGCCGTCGGGGAACTGGAAGGATTTATCCAGGTAATCCCAATGCTCTTCCAGCGATTGCCCCTTGATCGCGAAAACAGGCGTGCCGCTTTCGGCAATCGCCGCCGCCGCGTGATCCTGGGTCGAGAAGATGTTGCAGGACGCCCAACGGACATCGGCCCCCAATGCGACAAGCGTTTCGATCAGAACAGCGGTCTGGATCGTCATGTGCAGAGAGCCCACGATGCGCGAACCGGACAGCGGTTTGCTGTCGCCGTATTCCGCGCGCAAGGCCATCAGGCCGGGCATTTCGGTTTCTGCGATATCAAGTTCCTTGCGGCCATAGGCGGCAAGGCTAATGTCTTTAACGATGTAATCGTTGGCCATCGGGGCATCCCTTTTCAAAAGATCGGCTATGTATCGTATATTTGAAAAGGGCCGTAGCACTTTGATGCGGTGATCTCAACGGTGGCGGTCAAGCGTCACACGAAACGGTTACTCTGCCGAGGCGACGATCATCTCGTCCGTGGTCATCCCCGCCATCCAGTTTGACCCCTGCGCGGTGACGCAGGCCATCCCGTTCGACAGGGTTTTTACAGCAGACCATGTGCCTGTGTCATCCGAGGCCCAGATTTGGACCGCGCCGTCGTCCTGGCCTTCAACCGGCGTTTCGCCGTACCAATCCACCAGCGACGCCTTAAGCTCTTGCGCGGGCATGCAGACATCGCTTGCCAATGCGGGTGCGGCCACGGTCCCGAGGCCAAGTGCGAGTGTGAGAGCAGAAATAACAGGTTTCATGATCGTCTCCTTCGTGGGAAGAACACCGCGAAACCCGCAAATGTTCCACGTGTCAAAGGCAGAGCAATAGAATGGCGCAGCAATCCCGTGCATGGCAACGTATGTTATCCGGCCGCAGGCTTGACCTGCTGGACCCGACGCCGGTCGATATAGAGATCGAGGATATCGCCCATGGGCTGGCCTTTGTCGCGCGGTGGAACGGGCAAACGCGGGGGGATTTTGCCTATTCCGTGGCCGAACATTCGCTGCTGGTCGAAACGATTTATGGCCGGATGAACCCCAAGGCCCCGCCAAAGTGGCGGTTGGCCGCGCTGCTGCACGATGCGCCGGAATATGTGATCGGCGATATGATCTCTCCGGTGAAGGCGGCGGTCGGGCCGGAATATGGTGCGCTGGATGACCGGCTGATGTCCGCGATCCATATCCGCTTTGGCCTGCCTGCGGCGCTGCCGAAATCGGTCAAGCAGCAGATCAAGCGCGCCGATAAGGTCAGCGCCTGGATGGAGGCGACGCAGATCGCCGGTTTCTCGGAGGCCGAGGCGTCCAAGTTCTTTGGCCGGCCCAACCCCGATCTGATGGAGGGGCTGTCGATCGTGCTGCGCCCGCCGGTGGACACGCGCAATGACTTCACCGCGCGGCATCTGGATTTGCTGGGCGCGCTGTGATGGTCAAGGTCCGCCCGCCAATCGCGCTGGATGCCGGCAATATGGCGCAGCTGCTGAACGAGATCATCACCATCGGGGGCACTACCGCGATGACCCGCCCTGTCACCGGCAAGGATCTGACCGAATGGATGGCCAGCAACGCCGATCAAAGCGCGTGGCATGTGGCGCTGGACGATCAGGAAAACGTCGTGGGGTTCCAGTGGATCAGCCCGCACCCCGATCTGCCGCCCGAGGCCTGCGACATCGCGAGCTTTGTGCAGGTTGGTCGTACCGGTCTGGGCATCGGGTCGGCGCTGTTTGATGCCACCGCGCAGGCAGCGGCACGGCTGGGCTATGTCTGGATCAATGCCACGATCCGCGCCGACAACCACGGCGGGCTGACCTATTACCAAAGCCGCGGGTTCCGCGACTGGCATTATGACGAAGGGGTCTCGCTTGCCTCGGGTCAGGTCGTGGACAAGATCAGCAAACGCTACGACGTCTAGCGCGTTACTGCGGGGACCGTTTTGCCAGGATGCGCTGCAAGGTCCGGCGGTGCATGTTCAGCCGCCGCGCCGTTTCGGACACGTTTCTATCGCAAAGCTCGTAGACACGCTGGATATGTTCCCACCGCACACGATCCGCGCTCATGGGGTTTTCCGGAGGCGGCGGCATGTCATCGCCCGAGGCCAGCAGCGCGTTCACGATGTCATTGGCATCAGCGGGTTTTGACAGGTAATCCGTCGCACCGATCTTGACCGCGGCGACGGCGGTGGCGATGGCACCGTAGCCGGTCAGCACCACGACCCGCGCATCGGGGCGTTTGTCGCGCAGCACCTCGACCACATCCAGCCCGTTGCCGTCCTGCAACCGCAGATCGACCACCGCATAGGCCGCGGGCCGCGCGGTCGCGATGGCCACACCGGCGGCGACGGAACCGGCGGTTTCTACGTCAAAGCCGCGCTTCTCCATCGCCTTGGCAAGGCGGCGCAGAAACGGTTCGTCATCATCCACCAGAAGGAGGGACCGATCCTCGCCGAGATCAAGCGCATTTTCCTGAACCATATCATGCTCCGCTGGTTGAATGTTGTACCGGGACTTTATCCAGATATGTGGCGGTGGCCTAGCTTGGTCAAACTTTTACTGATGTTCCACAAAGCAGGCGACCTTGTCGGCCAGCTGCTCTGGCGGGACATCGCGGCGGAAGAAATCGACGAAACCTTCGCCCGGCATCACCAGATAGCTAAAGGTCGAATGGTCCACGAGGTAGTCATCGCCTTCATCCTCATGCGCCTTGTAATAGGTGCGGTAGGCATCGCTTGCCGCTTTGACCTGTGCGGGCGATCCGGTCAGACCGATCATCTTGGGGTGCATGTTGGCGGCGAAATCTCCAACAACTTCAGGGGTATCGCGGGCAGGATCGACGGAAATGAACACCGGCGTCACGGACATGCCGCGCGCCTCCAGCTCATCCACGGCGCGGGCGTTCCGGTCCACGTCCAGCGGGCAGACGTCTGGGCAGAAGGTATAGCCAAAGTAAACGAGGCTGGGTTCGGTGATCACATCCGCGTCCGTCACGGTCTGGCCTTGGGCATTCACCAGTTCGAACGGCCCGCCCAATTCGGCACCACCGGCTACGGCAGAGTTCTTGCACTGCGCGTATTTGTCGCTGTCGCCATCGGTCCAGTATACCAGCATCAGGGATACCGCCAGAAACGCCAGCACGACCAACACCGCGCCAATTGCCAACACTCTTCTCATATTCATTCTCCTGCGCGGTTAGGCGCTCTTGATCCCGGTCGGACACAGACCTACGCTTTCCCTTTATCAACGCAAACGACATTTTGAAAAGGTGCGCCGATGACGCAGGCCGCTAACATTCCCGTGGGTAGAGGCCTGGGCAAGGGCGCGCGCGCCAACTGGATCCGCCTGCGCACAATGATCGTGCTGCGGTGGGTGGCGATTGCGGGGCAACTGACGGCGATCACCGTCGCGCAACGCATCTTTGGCCTGCAGCTGGAACTGGGGCTGTGCTATTTCGCGATTGGCGTGTCGGTGATCGGTAATCTGATCGCCATTCTGGTGTTTCCCGAAAACAAGCGTCTGTCTGAATATGAAAACCTGCTGATGGTGCTGTTCGATCTGGTGCAGCTGGCCTTTCTGCTGTTCCTGACGGGCGGGCTGCATAATCCGTTTTCGCTGCTGTTGCTGGGGCCGGTGACCATCTCTGCCACGGCGCTGAGCCTGCGGTCGACCATCGTGCTTTGTGGCACAGCCATTGGGCTGGCGACGGGGCTGGCGCTGTTTCACCTGCCGTTGATCACCCAGAACGGGGGCCGGCTTGAGCTGCCGGGCATCTTTATCTTCGGCATCTGGATCGCGCTGGTGATCGCGATTGTGTTCTCTACCGCCTATTCCCGCCGCGTCACCACCGAGATCCATTCGATGGCAGACGCCTTGGCCGCCACCCAGATGGCGCTGGCGCGCGAACAGAAGCTGACCGACCTTGGCGGCGTGGTGGCCGCTGCCGCACATGAACTGGGCACGCCCCTTGCCACGATCAAACTGGCCAGCAGCGAGCTGTGGAATGAACTGCAAGACCAGCCCGATCTGGCCGAGGATGCCGCGTTGATCCGCGATCAGGCCGACCGGTGCCGCGATATTCTGCGCGACATGGGGCGGGCGGGCAAAGACGATCTGCATCTGCGCCAAGCCCCCTTGATGATGGTGCTTGAAGAAGCCGCCGAACCGCACCGGATGCGCGGCAAAACGTTTACATTTACGCTCGGGCCAGATGCCGGGGACGCCGCCGACCAGCCCGCGATCCTGCGCCGGCCAGAGGTTATCCACGGGCTGCGCAACCTGATGCAGAACGCGGTGGATTTCGCCGCCACAACAGTCTGGGTAGAGGCGAACTGGTCTGACACGGTGATCTCGGTCCGGATATTTGACGATGGTACGGGCTTTCCGCCGCATATCCTTGGCCGCATTGGTGACCCTTTCATGCGGCGGCGCCCTTCGGACCGCAGCAACGCGCGGCGCCCCGAATACGAAGGCATGGGGCTGGGGCTGTTCATCGCCAAGACCTTGCTTGAACGCTCGGGTGCGGAGCTTCGCTTTGCCAATGGGCCGGACAGCGCCCCCAAGACGGACACCCCCGTCGGTGCGGTGGTCAAGGTCACATGGCCCCGCGAAAAGCTGGATGCGCATCACGGCGAAACGCCCCTGCCCACCGGAGAGAACACGCGCTTCACGTGATCCCTGCGGCAGCGGCGTGGGGGGGCACCAAAGATGATCTCGGCGATTTTCCGCGGCCATTCACACGTCGGTTCACGCGGCGGTTAATAAACTGTTAACTATTTGGGCGCTTAACTGAGTGGAACCCTAAAGAATTGAGTCCCGCCGTGGCTTCCACCTTCGACATTGCGCTCGTGATTTTTGCCATTCTTTCGAGTGGCTATATCGCCTATCTCTGGCTCGATAACGCAGAGACCGCCGACAAGGCCGATCCGCGGGGGGAGCCCGAGCTGTCCTATCTTTTTGACCATGGCGTGTTGCAGCACGCCTCTGGCACGACAGCGCAGTTTTGCCCGCTAGAGGCGGGGTTTCACGAATGGTCCGACTTGCATCACAACGTGTCAGGTCGCTTTGCGATGTTCCCCGACAAACCCCCTTCGACGCCCCAAGGCCAGTTGATCGTCCCGGCCACCGACCCCAAGATTCACACGCTGATCCGCATCACCTGGGAAAAGCACCTGTGCCGCGTGGTGGTGCTGGACCCCAATGATATGGGTGTCGATCTGCGGTCAGAGGCAGAGGTCACGCTGACGCGGCTACGCTCTACCGTGTCGGTGCCGCTTTGGCATACGGACCATGCAAACCGGCTGCTTTGGTACAACGATGCCTATCACGAGTTGTTTAACGCCTGTCACCCCGGTCAGGCGATTGAAACCCAGCGGCTGTTTCCCAGCGATTTCAGCAACGCGACCCACCGTCTGTCCTTGCGCGACCGGACCACAGGGGTGAAAGACTGGTACGCGGTCACCCACAGCCAATCGCGTAGCATCAACTGCTATCAGGCGACCTGCATCACCACATTGGTCCGCGCCGAAGAGGCGCAGCGCAATTTCGTGCAAACGTTGACCAAGACCTTTGCGCAGCTGTCCATCGGGCTCGCGATATTTGACCGCAAAAGCCAGCTGGTGCTGTTTAACCCGGCGTTAATCGACCTGACCGGATTAGGGGCGCAATTCCTGAGCGCGCGCCCTACGATCCAGACCTTCTTCGACAAGCTGCGCGAGGCGCGCAAAATCCCCGAGCCCAAGGATTATGCCACCTGGCGCACCACCGTGTCCGAGCTGATCAGCGCCGCCTATGATGGCCGCTATGAAGAGATATGGTCGCTTGAGTCAGGGCAGACCTTTCGGGTCAAGGGCCGGCCGCACCCCGACGGGGCCACGGCCTTTCTGATAGAGGATATCAGCGCCCAGGTCAGCCTGACCCGCACCTTCAGGGCAGAGCTGGAACAGGGGCAGGCGATGCTTGATACGCTGGATGATGCCATCGTCGTCTTTTCGTCGTCGGGTATCCTGACCTTCTCTAACACCGCGTATAATGACCTTTGGGGTGTCGATCCCGACATGACCTTTGCCGATATCTCTATCCACGACGCCATTCAGGGCTGGCACCGCCGGTCCGCCCCCAATCTGCTGTGGCAAGAGATAGAGGATTTCGTCACCAACCGCGAAGACCGCATGAAGTGGAGCATGCCGCTGTATCTTGCCAATGGGACAGAACTGACCTGCCTGTTTTCCCCCATCGTGGACGGGGCCACGCTGATCCGGTTTCACCAGCCGAAAAAGCCGGTGGCAGAGATTGAAAACCCCGAAACCGAGAAACCGCCACAAGACGCCTGACGCCCCGCTTTCGCCTTGCGGCGCACCACCGCGCCCAAGTAACCTTGGCGCATGGCATCACACGCACTTGATCTTACGCTGCATGACGCAGACCAAACCGCCCGACTGGCCGTGACCCTTGGGCGCGCGCTCACTGCGGGCGACGTTGTTTTACTGACCGGCGACGTTGGCGCAGGCAAGACGCATTTCGCGCGGGCGCTGATCCAGTCGCTGCTGGCGGTGCCCGAAGACGTGCCCTCGCCCACCTTTACGCTGGTGCAGACCTATGACGCCCCCGCCGCCGCGATCTGGCATGCGGATCTGTATCGCCTCACCTCTGTCTATGAGATCGAAGAGCTGGGGCTGACCGATGCGTTCAGCGATGCCATCTGCCTTGTGGAATGGCCCGACAGGCTGGGCGATCTGCGCCCCGAAGATGCGCTTGATCTGACGTTGACGGTCACTGGCGACGACACACGGCGGCTCTCGGCCACGTGGAACGACGATAAATGGCCCGAAAAGCTGGGGGCATGGCGCAAATGAACGACCGTATGACCGCTATGGACCGCTTTCTTGCCGATGCGGGGTGGGCACAGGCGCGGCGCGATCTGCTGGCCGGGGACGCATCGAACCGCCGCTATGACCGTCTGACCCTTGATGATGGCCGCTCCGCCGTGCTGATGGACGCCCCCGCCGACAAGGGTGAAGACGTGCGCCCCTTTGTCCGCATCGCCGATTGGCTGCGCGCCCAAGGGGCCAGCGCGCCCGAGATTTACGCGCAAGACGCAGGCAACGGCTTTCTGCTGATCGAGGATCTGGGCGATGACCTGTTTGCGCGGCTGATGGTCCTATCGCCCGCGATGACGCGGCAGCTTTATACCGCCGCGACCGACTGTCTGCTGGACCTGCACAAGGCCCCGCCCCCCGATCTGCCGCTCTGCGATGCCGATTGGCTGACAGAGGCGGCGCAGATGGTGTTTGACTGGTACGCCCCCGACAGCGGCACCGCGGCGGAGTTTAACACCCTCTTCACCCCGCTGGCCCGGGCGCTGGACAATAGCCCCCGTGTGATCATCCTGCGCGATTACCACGCTGAAAATCTGTTGTGGCGACCCGAGAGGACGGGCTCTGCCCGCGTGGGGCTGCTGGATTTCCAAGACGCGCTACAGGGCCACCCCGCCTATGATCTGGTGTCGATCCTGCAAGATGCGCGGCGCGATGTGACCCCGCAGATCGAGGCGGCGATGATCGCCCATTACATCCGGCAGAGCGGGCAGGATGATGCCGCCTTCCGCAGCGCCTATGCCTTGCTTGGCCTGCAACGCAACCTGCGGATCTTGGGGATCTTTGCACGGCTGTGCCTGCGCGACGGCAAGGCGCATTACGTCGATTTCATCCCCCGCGTTTGGGGCTATGTGCAGCGTAACCTTGATGATCCGGCGCTTGCCCCCTTGGCCAATGTGCTGCGTCCCGCCCTCCCCGCGCCGACCCCCGAGTTTCTGAAGGATTTGAAAGCCAGATGCGCCACGCCCCAGATGCCGTGATGATGTTTGCCGCCGGCTTCGGCACGCGGATGCAACATCTGACCAAAGACCAGCCCAAGCCGATGATCCCTGTCGCAGGCAAGCCGTTGATCGACCACGCGCTTGATCTGGCGCGCGGTGTCGCGCCGCGGCGGATCGTCGTGAACCTGCACTATAAGCCCGACCCGCTGCTGGATCATCTGGCAGGGCGCGACGTGCAGACGATTGTGGAACAGCCCGATATTCTGGAAACCGGCGGCGGGCTGCGCAATGCGCTGCCGCTTTTGGGCGACGGGCCGGTGTTTACCATGAACACCGATGCGATCTGGGCAGGCCCCAACCCGCTGTCCTTGCTGGCGGACGCATGGGACCCCGACAGGATGGATGCGCTGCTGATGGGCGTGCCGGTGGCGCAGGCCGTTGGGCATGGCGGCGACGGAGACTTTACGATGGGCACCGACGGCGCATTGAAACGCGGGCCGGGGGTTGTCTTTGGCGGGGTGCAGATCATCAAAACCGACTTGTTAGAGACGATTTCAGAGCGTGCATTCTCTCTCAACCTCTTGTGGGATGTGATGCTGGACCGCGGGCGGATGTACGGGCTGTCCTATCCCGGGCGCTGGTGCGATGTTGGCCACCCCGGCGGGATCACCCTTGCCGAAGACATGCTGGACGCCGCCGATGTTTGAACCGCAGGACGCACCGCGCGTTTTCGGGCTGGCCCCGGGCGTCGACTTCCCCAAGGAACTGGTGCGGGGTTTGCTTTCGCGGCTGGAAGGGCAACCCGCCCATGCCATCGGGCGGATCGATCTGGTGGTGAACACCCGCCGGATGCAGCGGCGTTTGCGCGATATCTTTGACGCGGGCCCGCCCAGCCTACTGCCGCGCATCCATCTGATCGACAACCTTGATACCCTTGGCAGCGGCGTTGACCTGCCGCGCCCCGGTCCGGCTCTACGCCGCCGGTTAGAGTTGATTACGCTGGTGTCAAAGCTGCTGGATCAAGCGCCTGAACTGGCCCCGCGCGCGTCGCTTTATGACCTATCGGACAGTCTGGCGCAGTTGATCGACGAAATGCAGGGCGAAGGCGTACCGGTCGAGGCCGTGACCGAGCTGGATGTGAGTGACCAATCGGGCCATTGGGAACGCGCGAAACAGTTCCTCGCCATCGCGCATCAGTATCTGGGGGAAAGCGTCACCCGCCCCGATCCGCGTGCGCGGCAACGTCAGGTCGCACAGCGCCTGATCGCAGAGTGGGAGCAGAACCCGCCTCAGCATCCGGTGATTGTCGCAGGCTCTACCGGATCGCGGGGCACCTCTGCCCTGCTGATGGAGGCGGTGGCAAAGCTACCGCAAGGCGCGCTTGTGCTCCCCGGTTTCTGTTTCGACATGCCGCAAGCGGTCTGGACCGATCTGGGTGAGGATCAGGAAAAGATATCGCAGGATCATCCACAATACCGGTTCCGCGACCTGCTGCGCCAGCTCGAGATGTCGCGCAGCAAGATCGATGCCTGGACCGACACGCCGCCGCCGTCTGCCGCGCGCAATGCGTTGGTTTCGCTGTCCCTGCGGCCTGCCCCTGTGACACACGTCTGGCTGACCGAAGGGCCGAAACTGCCCAATCTGCATCAGGCCACCGAAGGGTTAACCCTGATACAGGCCCCCACCCCGCGTGCCGAGGCGCTCGCTATTGCGCTGCGCCTGCGCCAAGCGGTCGAGGATGGCAAAACCGCCGCGCTGATCACCCCGGACCGGATGCTGTCGCGTCAGGTGACCTCGGCGCTGGACCGGTGGAACATCCTGCCCGACGACAGCGCGGGCCTGCCGCTGCATCTGTCGCCTCCGGGTCGGTTCTTGCGTCACGTGGGCGATCTGTTCCTGCGCAAGCTGGATTCCGAAGCCTTGCTGACCCTGCTGAAACACCCGCTAACCCACAGCGGCGGCGATCGCAATTTTCACCAGCTCAACACCCAAAGGCTGGAACTGCAACTGCGCCGCGACGGGCTGCCCTATCCGGATGCGGAAGGCGTGTTGAAACTGGCGCGCAAGACGGTATCGCGGTCGAAAGACCCCGCGCAGATGGATGTCTGGGCCGATTGGGTCGGCACCCATCTGACCGAGTGCGAACTGACCGGCGACCGGCCGCTAGAGGAATGGGTCGCCCTGCATATGGCGCTGGCCGATGCCATCGCCGACGGTGCCACGCCAAGCCAGCCCAACGGGTTGTGGCAGCATCACGCGGGCGAAGAGGCGGCGAAGGTGATGAACGATCTTGCCGAAAACGCGCCCTATGGGGGCGAGATGTCGGCGGCGGATTACACCGATCTGGTGGGTGCCCTGCTGCAACAGGGCGAAATCCGCGACCGCGACGCGCCGCATCCCAACGTCATGATCTGGGGCACGCTCGAGGCCCGCGTGCAGGGCGCCGATCTGGTGATCCTTGGCGGGCTGAACGACAGCACTTGGCCCGAAGCTCCGCCGCCCGACCCCTGGCTGAACCGTCAGATGCGCCTGAAAGCCGGTTTGCTGCTGCCCGAACGGCGGATCGGCCTGTCTGCCCATGACTATCAACAATCCATTGCCGCGCCCGAGGTCTGCCTGACCCGCGCGATCCGGTCGGACGAGGCGGAAACCGTGCCTTCGCGTTGGCTGAATCGTTTGGGCAACCTGCTGAACGGTTTGCCCGCGCAGGGCGGAGATGCGGCGTGGAAGGCGATGATCAAACGCGGCGACCACTGGCTGGATCAGGCCCGTGCGCTGGAAACCGTGACCCGTGTGCCCCCCGCGCCGCGCCCGTCGCCGCGCCCACCCCGTGCCGCACGCCCCCACGCGCTGTCGGTGACAGAGATCAAGCGCCTGATCCGCGACCCCTATGCGATCTATGCCAAACACAGCCTGAAACTGCGTGCGCTGAACCCGCTGGTGCAATCGCCAGACGCGCCCGTGCGCGGCATCATCGTGCACGAGATCATGGAACGGTTCATCAAATCGGTGACAGCGGAGCCTGCGCTTTTGACGAAAAGCCATTTGTTAGAGACGGCCCGCACCGTGTTAAAGGCCGAAGCCCCCTGGCCCGCCGCGCGCCTCATGTGGCTGACCAAGATCGAACGGATTGCCGATTGGTTCATCGAAAACGAGCTGCATCGACAAAGCTATTCCACCCCCGCCGCTTTTGAAAAAGCCGCCAAGGGCAGTCACGCGTTCCCCGATCTGGGCTTTACCCTTATGGGATTTGCCGACCGGATCGACCGGACGGAAGATGGCGATATTCTGATCTATGACTACAAGACCGGCACGCCGCCCAGTGTGGCCGAGCAGAAAGCCTTTGATAAGCAGTTGCTGCTCGAAGCCGCGATGGTCGAGGAAGGTGGTTTCAAGGAAATCGGCCCCGCCCCCGTTGCCCAAGCCGCCTATATCGGGCTTGGCAGCAAACCGGTGGAACGCCCAGCGCCGCTTGAGGATGAACCCCCGCACGAGGTGCTGGCCAAGCTGCACGCGCTGATCACCAGCTATCTGTCGGATGAACAGGGGTTTACCGCGCGCCGTATGGTGAAAACCACCGATTTCGCGGGCGATTATGACCAGTTGGCCCGGTTTGGCGAATGGGATGCCACGACCGAACCCACGCCGGAGGATCTGACATGACCGCCCCCTTTGACGACGCCACCCGCGCCCAGATCGACGCGGCGCGGCCCGATGCCTCTACGTGGTTGGGGGCGAATGCGGGGTCGGGTAAGACCCGCGTGCTGACCGACCGCGTGGCGCGGCTGTTGCTGAACGGGGTCGAACCGCAGCATATCCTGTGTCTGACCTACACCAAGGCCGCCGCGTCAGAGATGCAGAACCGGCTGTTCAAACGGCTCGGTGCCTGGGCCATGCTGACCGACGCCGATCTGCGTCATTCACTGTCGGAGCTGGGGGTCGAGGATGGCTTTACCCCCGAAAAGCTGCGCATGGCCCGCACCCTGTTTGCCCGCGCCATCGAAACCCCCGGCGGGCTGAAAATCCAGACGATCCATTCGTTCTGTGCGTCTCTATTACGGCGCTTTCCGCTGGAAGCAGGTGTCAGCCCGCAGTTCACCGAGATCGAAGACCGCGCCGCCGATCTGCTGCGGGCCGAGATCGTGGATACCATGGCCGAGGGGCAGGATGCCGCGCTGATCACCACGCTGGCGCGGATGTACACGGGCGAAGACTTCAGCAAGCTCACCCGCAGTATCGTCGGGCAGCGCGAAGGCTTTGCCACTGTGCTGTCATGGGAAGACGTGCTGGCGCTGTTCGATCAACCCGCCGACCTGACCGAGGAGAAGATCACGGCTTCGGTGTTTCTGGGATCAGAGGCGATGATCCTTGAACAGATGATCCCGCCGATGCGGGCCAAGGGCGGGCTGGACGGCAAAGCGGCGGAAAAGCTGGCGACGATCCAGACAATGGATATCTCTGCCCTGCCCGTTCTGGAAGACGTGATGCTGACCGGTGCGGGCGCCAAAGAACCCTTTACCGCCAAGGTCGGCACCCTGCCCACGAAACCGACGCAAAAGCTGCTGTTTGATCTGATGCCGCAGGTCGATGACTTGATGCGGCGGGTCGAAGATGCCCGTGACGCGCGGCTGGCGCTGCGGGCGGCGCAGAAGACCCATGTGCTGCATCAATTCGCACATCGTTTCCTTGAAATCTATGCCCACGAGAAACAGAAACGCGGCTGGCTCGACTTTGATGATCTGATCCTCAAGGCGCGGGCGCTGCTGACCAACCCTGCGGTCGCGGCTTGGGTGCTTTACCGGATCGACGG